>JAEYQF010000308.1 GCA_023410155.1 Verrucomicrobiota bacterium
CGTCCAAATCGTGGCTGGGTGCGGCGTGCGTGGGACTGGGCGACCTTCAAGGGCGCCCGCGATCGCCGCGCGCTCGAGCGCGCACAGAATGAAGCCCCGGCGGAGCGCGAGCCGGAGATCGCGGCGGCGAAAGAACAAACGAGTCTGCCGATCGAGGAGATGATCGGGCGCCTCGCGCAGACGGTCGAGATCACGCCGGGAGATTTCGCACGACTCGCCGAAGCTCGCGCCAACACCGTGCGCGACCGCTTGCAGAACGAGGGCGGGATCGCCGCGGAGCGATTGATTCTCTCGCCTGCTCCAGCCGAGCGGGCTGAGCAGATCGGAACCCGCGCCGAACTGGAGTTGCAGTGAGCGCACCGGTGCCTGAATGCCGCCTCGGCTGCGGCGCGTGTTGTATTGCCCCGAGCATTACATCGCCGATCCCCGGCATGCCGCATGGCAAGCCGGCGGGTATTCCGTGTGTGCAACTGCTCCCGGATCTGCGGTGCGCGTTATTCGGAAAACCCGAACGGCCGAACGTCTGTCGCAGTCTGCGCCCGGAGCCGGCGATGTGCGGCACGAAGCGCGACGAAGCACTCGCTCGCCTGGCTGCATGGGAGAAGGAAACGGCGCCAGGTTGAATCGCTCTCCGCGTCGGCGCGCATGGCGCATGTGGGCCCGACGTGGAGCGAACCGTGCTGCGAGCGGGCCCGCACTTGGGCGCGAGTCGGTGCGGATCAAGGCACGACTCAGGTGCGGCCGCTGAGGCGGGCGATCGTGGAGCGCAGCAGGGTGACTTGCACTGGCTTGGTGAGATGGGCCGCGAATCCGGCACTCAGCGCAGCCCGGACGTCCGAATCCATGCCATAGCCACTGAGAGCGATGGCACGGCCGGCGAATTGTGACCCGATTTCCCGCAGCAGGTCGAAGCCGCTGCCGTCGGGCAGGCCGAGGTCGGAGATGAGGAAATCACAGCCGCACTCATGGGCCGCATTGCGCGCGGCGGAGACACTCCCCGCGGCAGTCACGCGGTGCCCCATCATGGTGAGCAGGCGTTTCATCGCCAGCAGGGTCGGTGGGTGATCTTCGACGAGAAGGACGTGAAGTGGGGAGGCCGAATTTTCCGCAGGAGCCACGGAGCGGGCGGGTTGCGCCGGGTCGTTGCTGCTGAGGGCGGGCAGATCGACACAAAAGGTAGAGCCGAGCCCGTCGCCTTTGCTCTCGGCGGAGATGGTGCCGTTGTGGAGTTCGATGAACTTGCGCGAGAGCGCGAGGCCAAGCCCGAGACCGCCGCGCTGGCGGGCGGCACGAGGCTCGCCCTGCTCGAAGGCCGTGAAGAGCCGGGGGAGCAGGTCCGCGGAGATGCCGCACCCGGAATCTTCCACCAGAACGCGCACGGTGCGGTGGCCCACGGAGATCGAGCGCACGGTGATGCGCCCGTGGGGCGGGGTGAATTTTTGCGCGTTGGTGATCAGGTTCCAGAACACCTGGTGGAGGCGAATGGAGTCGCCGCGGACGAACCGAACCTGGGCATGGAGATCGAGGTGGATCGAGGCGGCTTCGGCCCGGTCGCACATCTTCACGACGGCGCGGAGGACCTCGTGGAGGTCGACATCGGTCAGTTCGAGGTCGAGCTTGCCTTTCTCGATTCGCGTGAGGTCGAGGATGTCGGAGATGAGCTGCACTTCCAGTTCGACATTGCGGCGGATGAATTCGAGATCGCCGCGGAGTTCGTCCGGGAACTTGGGATTGCACTCGATGAGTGAGAGTGTCGCGACTACCGGAGCGAGTGGGGTGCGCATCTCGTGGCTGAGGGCGGCGAGAAACTCGCTCTTGGCCAGGCTGGCGCGCTCGGCCTCTTCTTTGGCGTGGCGCAGCTCGTCTTCGGCCTGCTTGCGCGAAGTCGCATCGCGGAAGAAGCAGGCGACGCCGCCCGAAGCATCAGGATAGAGGCTGACGTCGAGCCACCGCTGCGTGCTGCTCGAGTAGGAGACGTAGTGGCGCGGCTCGCG
Organism: Verrucomicrobiota bacterium; assembly: GCA_023410155.1. GTDB lineage: Bacteria > Verrucomicrobiota > Verrucomicrobiia > Opitutales > Opitutaceae > Opitutus. Next base: position 1,995 of record JAEYQF010000308.1, read on the forward strand.
TTTGGCCATCACGTCCTGGTGCGCGGCGGCATCGATGGGGTTGGTGAGGCGGGGGAGATCGGCGAAGATGGAGCGGCCCAGGAGCTCGCGCCGGGCCGTTGCCAGAGAGCTTCGGCGTGACCATTGATGTAGGAGAACCGACCCTCGGCATTGATGGCGTAGAAGCCGTCGCTCAAACTCTCGAGGATCTCGTTGGTGCGGACGGCCTGTTGTTCGCGTTCGCGTTCGGATCGGCGGAGGGCGGTCGCCGTGCGCGAGATGGAGCGCGCATTTATCAGGATCGCCACCGCGCTGCAGATCGACAACAGCAGGATCGCGAGCGGTCGGCCGACGGTGGCGTCGAACCAGCCCAGACGTTCGGCGGCGAGGCGCAGCCACCAGACGACAAACGGCAGGAAAATCGACGGCAGAATAAGGCGTCGCGCCATGGCACCGCCGGCGTCGAGGGCACAGAGGGTGAGCATCACGCCGATGCGTGGTCGCGAGAGCACGATGCCCGCGCCGACGAAGAGCAAACCGAACGCCGTATGCGGCGCGATGCCCGTGATGCGAGGCCGCGAGTAGAGCGTCTCGATGCCGTAGAAGTAGCCCATCAACGGCACGGATACGATGGCGCAGGTGAGCAGTCCGAGAAACTGCGCGAGCAGTCGCTGCCAGCGCGGGCCGCTGTCGAGCAGGAGCAAGGCGGCCCCGCTGAGCGCGAAGCAAAGGGAGGCGGGTGGCCCCATGCGGTTGGGGCTGGCTGTGGCGGTGGCACCCGGATGTTCGGCAAAAAGCAGCTGATCGATCCCAAGGTTCACCCCGAAGATGTGCTCCGTCAGCGTGAGCGCTCCGAGGGCCGCAGCGCCGGCCGCCAGGCCGCGCGCGCTCCTCATCTGCCAGCGTCGCGCGTCTTCGTAGCTGGATATCCACAATGCCGCTCCGCAGAAAAGGAAGCACAGCGCGGCGTTGGTCTTAAGCGTGACGCTGCTGGCGAGGAAGCTCTTCAGCGCATCGCTGTCGAGGATCCAGCCCAGAAGACCGATCGAGCCAATCCCGAGTGCGGCTGCGGCTAACGCGCGCGCGGACAGGAAGCTCCAGTGCGTTTTGCGAAGCGCGGCCATGCGTGTGCCGAAACGAGCCAATTTCCTGTCAGGCGAACTCCCGCTCAACGCAGCGTGAGGTTGCCTTCAAGCAGGATGTCATTCGAGGCGCGGCCGATGAGGATTGTGTAGTCGTGCGGCTCCACTTTCCACGCGCGCGCTTCCGGATCCCAGTAGGAGAGTTCCTTCGCGTTGATGCGGAAGCGGACGACGCGGCTCTCGCCGGGCGGCACGGTCACGCGGCCGAAGGCGCGCAGCTCCTTCTCGGGGCGCTCCACGGCGGACTGGGTGTCGCGCACATAGAGTTGCGTGATCTCGGTGCCGGCGACGGAGCCGGTGTTGGTGACCGTGAACTCGATCGTCACGCGACCGTCGGTGGGAATCGAGGGCGGGTTGAAGCGCAGATCCGAATACGCGAACGTCGTGTAAGAGAGACCGTGGCCAAACGCGTAGAGCGGCTCGATCTGGTTCTTCTCATACCAGCGGTGGCCGACGTGAATGCCCTCCTTGTAGACGACGTCGTAGATCGGGCGGGACATGTCGTTGTCGCCGTCCCAGCCTTGGTAGAGCTGTTCGCCTTCGGGCAAGTAACCGTAGCCCGGAGAATCCTCGAAGCGCTTCTCGATCGTGATCGGAAGTTTCCCGGAGGGATTGGTCTGGCCCGCGAGAATCTCGGCGAGGGCGCGGTTGCCGTTCTGGCCGGGATACCACGCGTAGAGAATCGCGGCAGCACGATCATTCCAGCCGGTCATTTGGATGCCGCCGCCGGCGTTGACGACGACGACCGTGCGGGGGTTGAGCGTGACGGCGCGAACGATGCGGGCCTCCTCGGCAGCGGGCAGCGCAAACGGACGATCCCAGCCTTCGCTGTCCATCGTGCCGGTTTCCACGATGACGACGTCGGCGGACTTCAGTTCGTCGTCGGTCGGTGACGGCACGTAGTGCAATTGGTCGCCGTAGGTGTCGCGCAGCGCCTTTAGGAGGGTGACGTTGTCGTAGCCTTCGACCTCGGCGGCGCCGAGACCGCGGGGGACGATCTCAACGTAGCGGCCGGTGAGGAGGATCTTTTTCTTCGCGGAGCCGTCGAGGCGCAGCGGGAGGATCTGGTTTTCGTTTTTCAACAACACCACGGACTGTCGGGCGGTTTCGAGGGCGACTTCGGCCCGCTCGGCGTAATTGCGGAGGTAATACTCGTCGCGCACCGGCCGGTCATGAAGGCCCATGGCGATTTGTGTGCGCAGGATGCTCATGACCATGCGGTCGATGTCGGCCTCGGAAACCTTCCCCGCGAGCACGAGGCGCTCGGCGTCTTTCTTCAGGTATTTGTCCCCGGGCATTTCGAGATCGAGGCCGGACTTGATGACCTTCTCGGCGTCCCACACGGCCCACCAGTCCGTCATGATGAGCCATTTGAAGCCGAGCTCGCCGCGAAGGAGGTCGGTCATCGCGTGGCGGCTCTGGCCCGGCCATTCGCCGTTGAGCTGGTTGTAGGACGACATCACGGCCATCGCGCCGGCGTCGATCGCGGCCTTGAAGGGCGCGAGGTAAACTTCGCGCAACGTGCGGTCGTCGATCACGGAGTTGGAGATCCGGCGGTGGTGATCGGTTTCGTTGCCGATGAAGTGTTTGATCGTCGGGATCGTGCCGGTGTCGAGCACGCCCATCACGTAGCGCTCCACGAGCCGCGAGGTCAGATACGGGTCCTCGCCGAAATACTCGAAGTTACGCCCGTATTGAGAATGCCGATACATGTTCATCCCCGGTCCGAGCAGGATGGCGATGCCGCCGGCCCGGCATTCCTCGCCGATGCTGTGTGCGTAGCGGTAGGCGAGGCCGGGATTCCACGTTGCGGCAAGCGCGAGCGGGCTGGGGAAGGCGGTGGATTTTTCGAGCGCGGTGCTGAGGTTGCGACGGATGTTCACGCCGCCGGTCGCGTCGGCCATGAACATCTCCGGAATGCCGAGCTCGGGATAGCCACGGGAGAAGAGGAAGTTGTTACCCGAGGTGAGGCCGATCTTCTGCTTCAGGGACATCTTCGCGAGGATCTCCGCGGCGCGGCGGTCGGCTTCCTGGTAGCTGACGGGCGTTTTGAACGACGGCTCGGCAAGCGTGAACGGACTGGCTACGATCATGGCGGCGAGACTGAGCAGGGCAGGGGCGAGGAGGGATCGGGGCATGGTGGGAAATGCAAGCGTGAGAGACGGCCAGGCGGCTGGCCAGTCGCAAGCGGTTGGACGCTCAAACAGCAGAGCGGTTGCGCGGCGAGGAGCTGGCCGGAGCACGCGCGGCTTGAAACTGCGGCGAAACGCTGAACGCTGCCCGCCCTTGGCGAAGCCCGACGTCGCTCCGAAAGTCATTTTCTCGATGATCGGCGTCTCGAAGAAAATCGAGCGCAAGGAAATCCTCCGCGACATCTCGCTGTCGTTTTATTACGGGGCGAAGATCGGCGTGCTCGGCCTCAACGGCTCCGGCAAGTCCTCGCTCATGCGCATCCTGAGTGGGCGCGACACGGAGTTCGACGGACGCGTGCACTTCGAGCCCGGCTACAACGTCGGCCTGCTCGAGCAGGAGCCCCAGCTCACGCCGGGCACGACCGTGCGCGCGTGCGTCGAAGAAGGCGTGAAGCATCTCACCGATCTGACCTCCGCCTACGACGCCACGTGGGACGAACTCGATGCCACCGATGACGAGGCCGAGAAGGAAAAGATCATGGCGAAGCAGGGCGAGTTGCAGGAGAAGATCGACGCGCTCGGCGCGTGGGACGTCGCTCCGCAAGTGGAGATGGCGATGGACGCGCTCCGCTGTCCACCCGGCGATCAACTCGTCGATAAACTTTCCGGCGGCGAGCGCCGTCGTGTCGCGCTCGCCCGCCTGTTGTTGAAGAAGCCCGAGATTCTCCTCCTCGACGAACCGACGAACCACCTCGACGCGGAAAGCGTGCACTGGCTCGAGCAACATCTCGCGCGCTACGAGGGCACGGTGATCGCCGTCACGCACGACCGTTACTTTCTGGACAACGTCGCGCAGTGGATTCTCGAACTCGACCGCGGCCACGGCATCCCGTGGAAAGGAAACTACTCCTCGTGGCTCGAGCAGAAGCAGCGCCGCCTCGCCGCCGAGCAGCGCACGGAAGATCGCCGCCAGAAAGCCATGGCGCGTGAACTCGAGTGGATCCGCTCCGGCGCGAAAGCACGTCAGGCGAAAGGTCAGGCGCGCATCAACGCTTACGAAAAGATGCTCAAGGAGAACGTCGCCGAGAAGGAGCGCGAGTTCGAGTTCCTCATCCCGCCCGGTCCGCGCCTCGGTTCGCTCGTCGTCGAAGCGCAGAATCTCGCGAAGAGCTACGGCGACAATCTGCTCTTCGAGAACGTCAACTTCTCGCTCCCGCCCGGCGGCATCGTCGGCGTGATCGGTCCCAATGGTGCGGGCAAGACCACGATGTTTCGCCTCATCACCGGCGTGGAGAAGCCCGACGCCGGCACGCTGCGGGTGGGCGACACCGTGAAGATCTCCCACGTCGACCAGTCGCGCGACTCGCTTCCCGACACGCAGACGATCTACGAAGCGATCAGCGGCGGCGAGGAAACGCTCCGCATGCCCGGCCGCGAAGTGAACGCCCGCGCTTATTGCGCGCAGTTCGGTTTCACCGGCGCCGACCAGCAGAAGAAAGTCGGCGTGCTCTCCGGCGGCGAACGCAACCGCGTGCACCTCGCGCGCCTCCTGAAGAGCGGCGCCAACCTCATTCTCCTCGACGAACCCACCAACGACCTCGACGTGAACTCGATTCGCGCGCTCGAAGAAGGTCTGGAGAACTTCGCCGGTTGCGCCGTCGTCGTCTCACACGACCGCTGGTTTCTCGACCGCGTGGCGACGCACATCCTCGCGTTCGAAGGCGACAGCACGGTCGTCTTCTACAATGGAAACTACTCCGCATATCTCGAGGATTTCCGCCGCCGGAAGGGCAAGGACGCGGACCAGCCGCACCGGATCAAATACCGCAAGCTCACGCGCGGCTGAGTGGCGGGAGCGGCGGTAGGGCGGCGTCTCCCAGCTCCGGCCTTCGCCGCAAAATCCCTCGAATGAATGGCGGCGCAGGGCGGCGGTGACTGGGCGGGATTGGCTCTCGCCCCTACAGTCAAGCGACGGATTTACGAACGCGCCGGCGCACGATCACGGCACCGAGCGCGGCCAGGCCGAGCAGCGCGGCATACGTCGACGGTTCGGGCACGGCGGTGTAATTGAGCTCCACCTCGGACATCATGATCCACTGGTGTTCGCCGGGATCCGAGTGGTAGGCCTGCAACGAGAACTGCTCGGAAACGAATCCAGAAAGTGAATACGTGAATCCGACGGTGGTGCCCGAGCCGTCGGGATTCTCGAGCTCGCGGACGTCGGCCAGGTCTTCGTCGTCCGTCCAGAACTTGACGAACTCGGGCAGGTGGACGCCTGCGTCGCCGTCGCTATCTGCGAGCCAGATCGTGACGGAACGAATCTCCACTAGCCCGGTGAAATCGAAACGCACGGTCGCGGGCGTGTTGTTCCAGCCAACAAAGGGCGAGACGTCGACCGTCTCGGACCCGCCCCATGCAGTGACGTTGGCGACTTCATCGATGAGCTTGAGTCCGATGTCCTCGTAACCTTGCGGCTGGGGCGCCGGGTAGTCGTAGGTGAAGGTCACTTGAGCGATCGCCGAGGTGGCAAGGCCGAGCGCGAGGACCAACGCGGGGAAGCGGAAAAGCAACATGCGGGGAGAGAAGCTGTGGCCTGGGGCGTGCCAAACTTTTTCGGCTGAACCGAGTCGGGAGCGGGTGCGGACCGGGTCGAGCCCAGGTCCGTCCCGAGTCGCGGCAATGTCCGGACATGGTCGGGATCGAATGCGGACCACGTCGCGCCAATGTGCGGAGGGTCTCGTGTCTTCGTGTGGACCGGGCCGCGAGCGGGGGCGGCTTGAGTCCCGCCTGGTTTGACGAAGAGCGGAGCGGAGTCCGCCTGCTACCGGCGCTTCTTTTTCGCGCCGACGGGTTCGTCGTCGTCCTCGAGCGGCGGGAGCAAGCGGATCTGCGCCCGCATCTTCTCCGCGGCTTCGTCGCTCATGCCGTGCGTGAAGTGCAGGTTGAAGCGGCGATCGAGATATTCCTCGAAGCTCATCCAGCGGCCCTGCCATTTCACCCGCTGGGTCCACGCGCAGACGGTCACCAGCTTCTCGAGTTCGTGCACGCGGCGGACGAGCCACCACGCGGCGCCGGTGCCGAGGAGCACCGTGATCGCGACCAGACCGAGGGTGAGCCATTGAAACTGGTGGCTGCGATGCACCGCGGCGGCGGAGTGGGTCGACATCTCCTCGAGCTCGTGTGCTTCGAGCTGGTCGAGGCGGGCGCGAATTCCAGCCATGGTTCGGGCGCCGGTGTCGCTCTCGACGACGTTGAGCGCGGGGCCGATGCCGTAGCGTTGACGGAGGGAAATGGTGCGGGCGATCTCGTTGAATTTCTCGTGGAGGAGCGCGTCCAGCTCGAGACGCGTGTTCTGAATCTCGTCGTGGCCGGTGAGTTGCTGGGCCAGGGCGGCGAGTTCATTTTCATAGCGGGCCGCGGCCTCGTGATAAGGCTCGAGATACGCTTCGTCGCGGGTGAGCAGGTATCCTCGCTGACCGGTCTCCGCTTCGGTGATCGTGGCGCGCACTTGCTGGATCGCGAGCAGAGAGGCTTGCGCGTGCGTGGAGCGTTCGTGCGCGTCGACGATGGAACGATTGGCGGTCGTCGAGAGAAGCAGCGTGGCGAGAACCAGCGAGACGGCGATGATCAGGCCCGCGATGACGGCAGATCGCGAAAGGAGCAGCGGGCGAGGCGATTCCATGGTCGTGGCGTTGGGTGGGACGGTGTGGTTGGATGCGCGGCGACTTCTTTTGTGCCGTCGAAGATGGCGGATTTCAGGTTTTGGGAATTATTTACCTCTGCTACGCGCTCTTACTTCCATGCTGTTTCGAAAACTCCTCATCCCTCTGGTGTCTCTCCTCGGTCTCATGAACACGGCTCATTCTGCGACAGATTCGATTGTGCTTGGTGGCGGCTGCTTCTGGTGCACGGAGGCGGCGTATGAAATGTTGCCGGGAGTGAAGGACGTGGTGAGCGGTTACGCCGGGGGCGAGGAGCCCAATCCGACGTATCAGCAGGTCTGTGCGCACCAGACCGGTCACGCCGAGGTCATCAGGATCGATTACGATCCGGCGCAAGTCAGCCTCGAGGCCGTGCTCGATTACTTCTGGCACGTGCACGACCCGACGCAGGTCGGCGGCCAGGGCAACGACCAAGGTCCGCAGTATCGCTCGATCATCCTCTACGCCAACGAAGCGCAGCGTGTCGCCGCCGAAAAAGCGAAAGCCAGCGCCGGGGAGGAGTTTCGTGATCCGATCACCACGGAGATCGTGCCGCTGAAGAAGTTCTGGATCGCCGAAGACTACCACCAGGACTACTTCGCGAAGAATCCGACGGCCGGTTACTGCCGTTTCGTGATCGCGCCGAAGATCCGCAAGCTCGAGTCCAAGTTGAAGAAAAGCTGAGGTCCCACGATCAGCGTCCCTCGCGTGTGAACGGCACGAAGCTGACTGGCAGGAGGACGCGAGTGTGAATCGCGCCCGCCGATTTTGTGACGAGCATGAGCTGTTGGGGACCGGCGTGCTCGCCGATGGGGATCAAGGCGCGGCCGCCCTCAGCGAGCTGGTCCAGCAGCGGCGGGGGAATCGAAGGAGCTGCCGCGGTCACGAGGATGGCGTCGAACGGTGCTGCTTCAGGCCAGCCGTGATAGCCGTCGCCCTGGCGCAGATGGATGCGATGGTAGCCGCACGCGCGTAACGTGGCCGCAGCGCGCTCGGCGAGCGCGGGAATCGCCTCGATCGAGTAAACCTGATCGCTCAGTTCGGCGGCGATCGCGGCCTGGTAGCCCGAGCCCGTGCCGATTTCGAGGACGCGCGCGCCGCGCGTGAGGCGCGCCTCCTGGGTCATGTAGGCCACGAGGGAAGGTTGCGAAATCGTTTGTCCGTGGCCGATCGGGAGCGCGGCATCGCGACCAGCGAAGGGTTTACGATCCTCTGGCACGAAGCGCTCGCGCGGCACGCGTTGCATCGCGGCGAGCACGGCGGGATCGGTGACAAGAGGATCGTGGATTTCCATGGCGATCGCAAACCGACCCAATCTACGCGGGAGAGGTGTGACGCGCAAAGAGTGCGCCCACTCAAGCTGCGGCTCGACCTCGACTTTGCCGCCGTCGTTAATGCGCGCGGATGTCGCCTGCAGTCTCAGTTTTGATGCCGGTCTTCAACGCTGCCGGGACAGTAGCGCGGGCGATCGACAGCGTGCGCGGGCAGGAATTCGCTGACTGGGAATTGATTGTCGTGGACGACGGCTCGATCGATGCGACGCGCGACATAGTGCAGGCATTCGCACGAGCCGACCCGCGTGTGCGCGTCTGGCATCGGTCGCACGAAGGCATCGCCGCGACGCTCAATGCCGGACTGGTGCACGCGCGCGGCGAGTTCGTCGCGCGAATGGATGCCGACGACACGGCACATCCGGAGCGACTGGGGGTGCAGTTGGCGTTCTTGCGCGCGCCGGAGAACGCGGCGATCGGCCTGGTGGCCTGCGAAGTGGACTTTGGCGGTCCGGCGGCGCTGAGCGCCGGATATGCGCTGCATGTCGCCTGGCAAAATGAGCTCCATTCGCCTGGGGAGCTTCGGCTGAACCGGTTCGTGGAATCGCCGCTGGCACATCCGAGTGTGATGTTTCGCCGTGACCTCGTGGAGCGCCACGGGGCGTATCGTGACGGCGATTTTCCCGAAGACTACGAGTTGTGGCTGCGCTGGATGGATGCGGGCGTGTGCATGGCGAAAGTGCCGCGGCGATTGCTCACGTGGAACGACGCGGCCGGGCGGCTTTCGCGCACGCATCCGCGGTATTCGCCGGAGGCGTTTTTCCGGGCGAAAGCGCCGTATCTCGTTCGTGAGTTGACGCGCGTCGCGCGTGGACGCGCGGTGTGGGTGTGGGGCGCAGGGCGGCCGACCCGCAAGCGCGTGGCAGAACTGGAACGCGCCGGAGTGACCGTGGCCGGATTCATCGACATCGATCCCAAAAAGCAAAGGGCGCGGCTCGGAGGCACGGGGCGGCCGGTCATCGGGCCGGAGGCGATCGCAACTCCCGGGCAGTGCTTCGTGCTCGGGTGTGTCGGCAAACGTGGAGCGCGCGAGTGGCACCGCGACCATCTCCGGACTCGTGGATTCACCGAAGGCCAGGATTTCCTGATGTGTGCATGAGCGACGAGCGGGCCAAAGGCGGCGAGAGTGAGCGACACCGGCAGCTGAAGACGCTGGCCCTGGCGTGGGCGCAGCGACACGGGTTCGCGATCGCCGCGACCGAGGTGCGGTTACCAAAAACTGGATACAGGGCCGACGTGGTGGCTACGGCGCGGGGGACGGCCAGCGCGTGCACGGCAGTCTTCGAGTGCAAACAGGCGCGCGCGGATCTGCTGAAGGATGCGCGCAGCGAATCCGAAGCGCGCCGCCGCGTGGCCGCCCTGAGCGAACGCCTGCACGCGCTCGAGGCGCTGATCGGAGGACACCGTCCCGACCTGCGCAAAGGCGACTCGCTCTTCGCCGAATTCGAGGCGTGCGATCTTTCCGGCGTGGAGCACGAGACGCACCGGCGCGTGCTCGCGGACCTCGCGAAATGGCAGCAGCGGCTCGGGCACGGGACGAAGTTTGCGAAGCTGTTCCGCTGGCGCGCAGCAGACTTTCTCTACCTCGTGAGCGAGGACGGGATCTTCGCCCGCGCGGAGATCCCGGCGGGCTGGGGGCTGCTGGTGCGGCGCGGCGCGGAGCGCGAGCTGGTGCAGCGCCCGGTGTGGACCGAGCCGGCGGAGGGATCACGCGCGAAACTGCTCGAAGCGATCGCGGTCGCCGCTTCACGCGCGGTGTTTCGCGAGGCAGGTTTACCCGTGGAGTTTCGGCCGAGGTGAAGTGCGGTGCTGGACAAACGCGGGGGAGCCGCAACGTTGGCCGCATGCCGGAAACGACTCCACCGAACACCGCCGATGCGGGCCTGGAGGTGCACACGTATTTTGTGCGGAGCCGAAACGCGCTCCTCGCGCGCGCCGATTTTGCCGACCTTTACGTGGATTATTATCTGCACCTCAGTCAGCAACAGATGCGGTTCAAGCCCGAGGTGGACGCGATGTTCAAACGCGCCCTGGCGGCTTTTGTCCTGCATTGTGCGTCGCGGCCGTGGAAAGAGATGACGGCGTGGACGATCAACTTCCAGCAGCCCCTCGTGAATCTGTTTCTCACTGGGGACAATGAAACGGGCGCCGTCGTCGGCCGGGCGTTCGAAGAGGACGTGAAGGTGCTGCCGGAGAATCTATTCTACGCCGACGTCGTGCGCGATCGGCAACCGAAGCGCCGGAGCACGGTATCGTTCGAGGGGACGGACCCACTTGTCGCGGTGGAAAAGTTCTACTCGCAAAGCGAGCAGCGCGGGGCGCGCTATTTCCAACTGGGAGAAGAGGATTTCGTGATGCTCACCGAGCATCCGGACTGCGATCTCGCGTGGTTCCGCGCGCTCACGCCCGCACAGGTGCGCAACCTGGACCAGACCGAGACGCTGGCCTTGATGGAGCGGCGGATCTACCGCTGGCACTGTGGCTGCAATCAGGCACGCATGATGGAAGTGCTCGCGCCGGTGATGAAGCAGGACCCCGAAGGACTTTTTGGCAGTGATCCGAAAATCGAGATCCGCTGCCCACGCTGTGGAGCCCGCCACGCGATCACGCGTGAGGCGCTCGAAGCCTTCGTCGCGAGCAAACCGGAGTAAGCGGAAACGCTCCGTAGGGCCATGTCATCCTGAGCGCAGCGACGAATCCACTTGGACCTCCATGACCATGCTCCAGGCGAAGCGAACGGGATGTCAGGCTAGCCTCAGGCTGAACTTCGCTGCGCTCAGCATGATGTGACCGGAGCATGCCATCGGGAGCTTGCGCGCGGGAATGCGCGCCGGCTCAATCGGCGGTTTCCATGGGCGAAATCTGGAGCAACATCTGGCGCGGGCTCACGTCGGCCTCGCTGCTGGACCAATGCAACCTCGCGCTCGGGATCGTCGGCGTCGCGTTGATGATCCGACGTTCGCTCTGGGCGTTTCCGGTCGGTCTCGTGGCGGTGACGGTGCAGGGCGTGTTATTCTGGCAGGCGCGGTTTCCCGCGGACGCGTTGTTGCAGGTCTTCTTTTTCGGAGCGCTGGCCTGGGGTTGGGTGCATTGGGTGCGTGATCGCGGCGCCGCGCCGGAGTTGCCGGTGACGCTGCTTTCGTGGCGCGGACGAGTCGCGATCCTCGCCGGCGCGGCCGCGGCCACGGCGGGATGGGCAGTTTATATCGGACCGCGGTTCGGAGCAGCGATGCCGTGGCGCGATGCGTTCATCGCGGCGTTCAGTGTGGCCGCGCAGATTCTTCAGGCGCGGAAGAATCTGGAGAACTGGATCGTGTGGCTCGCGGTCAACGCGGTCGCGGTCGCGTCTTATTGGAGCGCGGAGCTCGCGTATACGGCGTTTCTTTACGCCGTGTATTTCGCGATGGCGCTGCTTGGCTGGCGCGCTTGGGCGCGAGCGATGAGGGCGCAGCAGGCGAGGGGGCGGGCATGAGCACGGAGGTGAAACGCATCGCCGTGTTTGGGACAGAGTCGACGGGCAAGACGCAGTTGGCGCAGGTGCTGGCCCGGCGCTTCAGTCTGCCGTGGGTGGCGGAGTATGCGCGGGAGTTTTGGGACGCGCAGGGCGGCGTGATCGCGCTCGAAGATATGGTGCCGATCGCGCAAGAGCAGTGGCGGCGCGAGGATGCGGCCGTGGCGGAGGCCGCGCGGGCGCGTCTCCCAGCGGTGATATGCGACACCGAGGCGCTGACGACGATGCTGTGGAGCGATCTGCTTTATGGCACGTGTCCGGAGGAAGTGCGGCGCGGCGCGGAGCGACGGTGTCACAACTACGCTTTGTATCTCTTGCTCCAGCCGGATGTGCCGTGGGGAGAGGATCCGCAGCGGTGTTTCCCCGCGCCGGAGGATCGCCAGCGATTGGGCCGCGTTTGGCGCGGTGCGCTCGAGCGGCGCGGACTGCCGCACGTGACGATCGCCGGCGCGGCATGGGAGGAACGCGAGCGCGCCGCGATCGCCGCGGTGGACGCGTTGTTGCGGACTTAGGCTCGAGTCGAAGCGGAGTGAGGCGCGACTCGGTCCGGACTTTGGCGCGACTCGATCCGTTCTCTGTCCCGAGTCGGTGCGATCACTGTTTCGGCGGGGGACCGAAATGCGTCGCGTGCGCGGCGTAGGCCGCGGAGTCGGAGAGCATCGCGTCGATCGTGGCGACGAGAGGCTCGAGGCGCACGAGGCCAGAGAAAACCGCTTTGTCGCCGATGGCATCGGTGAGGATGAAGCTCGGGCGTTGATTGATCTGGTGCGCGAAAAACTCCTTCGTGCTGGCGTCGACTCGGGCGCGCACTTCGGGCGACTCGGCGCGGGCACGCAGTTTCGCGGCATCCAACTGGCCGGCGCGGGCAGCGACGGAAACGGCAGTGGTGAGATCGCCAATCTTCTCGCCGTCGCGCAGGGCGGCGTGGGCGAGGGCGAGCCGGATTTCATCGCCGACGAACCCGAAATCTTTGCCGGCTTCGGCCACGAGGTTCGGCGCCTCGTAGTTGCCTTTGCGCTCCGGCTCGAACCAGCCGGAATGCAGCATGAACGGTGAACGCATCACGGTGCCTCCGCTGCGGCGGTAGAACCAGTCGCACTGCTCGCGGGAGACGGGGAAGTCGTCCGGGTTCATCAGCGCGATCTTCCACTCGAATTCGGCGCGCCCAGCGTAGCGCTCCTTCAATTGAGCCCACACGGGATCGACCCACGTGCACCAGGACGACAGGACCTCGAGGTAGTAAGTGATGCGCATGGGGCGAAAATCAGCGTCGAGACCGTGACGGGTCAACGCCGCAGCCAGGCGCGTGCCGGCACAGTGGGCCGTCTGCGAGAGGGCCACAAACTCCACGGGATCGCGGTTTTCGGCAAAGTCCCTGCTTTTCCTTGCGGGCGGGATCGCTAAGGTGCCGCCGTCCAACTTCGCCATGTCAGGTTTCCTCTTCGACCTGGTTACGCCCGCTTTGGCGCCCGATTCACGGGTCTGGTTGGCGGCGTGTCCGTGGCCGACGGTGGTGTTTGCAGGCAGGGAGGAGGCCGCAGCGATCGAGGTGGTGGCGGCCAATGCGGCGGCGCTTGAATTGCTGTTGCCGGCTTCACACACGCGGGATGCAGCCGCGGTGCTGGCGGCGCTGGAGGATCCGCGTGAGCCGCTGCTGCGGGAGCGGGTGTTGCGCTGCGGGCGGTCCGGCGAACCCGGCCAGTTGAACATGCTCGCCCGGCCGCTCGGAGCGGCGGAACCGGTGCTGCTCGAAGCTCGCCTGGCCGCGGTGGGGGAGCACATCGCCGTCTTCCTCCAGGACGCGCGCAGACCCGGGCGGATGGCGGCGCCTGAGGCAGAAAAGGCGCCCGAATCGGCGGCGTTCGCGGTCTCGCGCGCGGCGCAGGAGGCCGAGTCGATGGAGGCGCTGTTCGACCGGATCCACACGATCGTCAGCGACCTGGTCGGAGTGAAGAATCTCTATATCGCGCTCGTAGACGAGGCGGAGCAGATGCTGCGCTTCGTGTATTCGAGAGATGAGTTCGAGAAACGACGCGTGGATCGCCGGCTCGGCCTAGGGGTGACGGACCTCGTTTATTTCAGCGGCCAGCCGCTGCTGCTGGATCGCTCCGCAGCAAACCGGATGCTGGCCGAGGGCAAGGTGGTGAACTTCGGCATCCCCGCGCAGGTCTGGCTAGGCATCCCGCTGAAAGCGGCGGGGCGCACGTTTGGCGTGATGGCCGTGCAGGACTATTTCGATCCGCACCTCATCGGGGAAGCCGAGCGGAGGCTGCTGATGTTTGTGTCGGACCAGATCGCCAGTGCGATCGCGGTGCGGCGGGCGGAGGCGGAAGCACGGCAGGCACGTGCGGAGGCCGAGCGCGCGGCGCGGGTGAAGTCTGACTTCATCGCTGTGATGAGTCATGAATTGCGGACCCCGTTGTCAGTGATTATTGGATACAGCGAGTTGATGCAGTCCACTCTCGCGGGCACGGCGGAGGAGAAGCAGGCGGCGAGCATCGGGCAGGCGGGGCATCGGCTGCTCGCCGCGATCGATCAGGTGCTGGATTTTTCAAAACTCGACGCCCATGCGCACCCGGTGCGCGAGTCGCTCGTCCTGGTCGATGATCTGCTCCGCGGAGTGGAGGCGTTCTTTGCCGCTCGGGTAAAGGAGCAGGGGCAGACGTTTACATGGGAAAAGGAAGGCTTTGTGCCGGAGGCGATTCGGACGGATGGGCAGATCCTGCGGCAGGTGTTGGTTCAACTCGTGGGCAACGCGGTGAAGTTCAGTCCCCGCGGTGGACGGATCGCGGTGACCGTGCGCGCCGAGCCGATCGCGCCGTTTCACACGCACCAGCATCGCGTGCTGATTGCGGTGGAGGATTCCGGGACCGGGATCAGCGAGGACAAGCTCGCGCGCCTGTTTCAGCCCTTCGAGGAATCGCGCCGGCCAGCGCCGGGGGAGGGAGCGGGGCTGGGGCTCGCGGTCGGGCAGCGCCTCGCACGGTTGCTCGACGGCCGGATCAGCGTGCGCACGACGCCCGGAGTCGGCAGCGTGTTCCTGCTGGCGTTCCCCGCGGTCGCGGCGACGAAGGAGGGCGGCACGCTGGAAGTGCCGGATGCGACGGAGCGGCTGGAGCTTCTGTTGCGCGCGCGAGTGGCTGGTCTCCGCTGGCGCACCCTGGTCGTGGATCAGGATGAGCAGAGTCGCGCGATGCTCACTGAGATGATCGCCAGCATCACCGGGGCGGCGGTGTCACCGCTGGACAGCAGCGCGGAGGCGCTGGAATTTTGCCGCGCAGAGAAGGTGTCGCTCGTCGTGCTTCATGCCGGGCTGACGAATCCTGATGGGGTCGAGACCTGCCGGCTGATAAGAAGCGCGCCGGAGTTGTATGGGCAGCCGTATCTTCTGATGCTCAGCGCCGATCACTCGCCCCAAGTGGTGCAACGTTCGCTGGCGGCGGGCGCCGACGATTATCTGCCCAAACCGGTGAGCCGCCTGGCTCTCGCCCAAGGAATCATGATCGCTGTGGACGCGGCCCGGGGTGTGGTCGCGCCCGCGGACGCCGCCATCGCCCGCGAATAGCGTCAGGCCCGGCGCGAATCACTTACTGCCGGGCAGGAGCTTCTTCAGGCCTTCGCTGGCTTTTTTTGCGGCATCGCCTGCGGCTGCGCCCATGGTGCCGCCGATCTTCCCGGCCGCTTCGGTCGTGGCGCTGATCACACTGGCAGTGATGCTGCGCATGATCGCCATCGCGAGCTGGCTGGAGGTAATCCCTCCCTCTTTGGTGCCGAGGTCGTGCAACTCCACCGGAGGCATTGGCAGTGTGATGGCCGTGCTGCCGACTCCGACGGTGACTTGGCCGCCTTGCAGCCGGAAATGTTTCACCTCGAATTTGAGCGGCTCGCCCTGCTCGGTCTTGGCTTCGGCGTCTTTCGCCCCGACGGCAGCCTCGATGTTCTTCAACAGGTCGCCGATGTTGCTGCGGACGAGCTTGGTTTCGTAACGGAAGACCGGCTGGTCGATGAAGACCTCGTGAACCACAACGCGGTCGCCCAAGACCGACGTCGGCTGCATCTTCACCCGCACTTCGCCAAAGGAAAAGGCATCGCCTGAAGACCAGCCCTCGGGATTGGCAACGGAAAAGCCCTTCAGCGTCCCACCGCCGCTGAGAGGCGAGATTTCCGCTTCCTGAAGGACCACGGGAGTGCCGGTGAGGCGAGGACCGTAGTTGTTGACCCCCGCTTTGACGATCGAGCCGAGGAATAACGTGGCGGCGAGATAGCCGACCAACACGAGCGCGAGGAGGGCGGCACCGGAGGCGATCAGGATTTTCTTCATGGAAACGCGGGGGTTGAGCGAGGATACGCACGTGGAAATTGTCGCGCAAGCAGCAGAGTTTTTAGCCTGACAAAATATGCAGCTGGCTGGGCAAAGTGTGCGGCGTCGGATATGGTGCCATCGACTAAACTTTGCTCCTCATGCCATTCGCCAAACTCTCCCCGGAAGAAGCCGCCGCCCTCGTCAGCCACGGCGACATCATTGGATTCAGCGGATTCACGCCTGCTGGAGCGGCCAAGGTCGTGCCCAAGGCCATCGCCGCCCGTGCGCGGGCCGAGCATGACGCAGGCCGCCCGTTCAAGATCGGTGTGATCACCGGCGCTTCGACGGGCCCGTCGCTTGATGGAGAACTTGCGAAGGCCGACGCCGTGCTCTTCCGCACCCCCTATCAGTCCAACGCTGACCTGCGCAAAAAGATCAATTCAGGCGAGGTCCAGTTCTTCGACATGCACTTGTCGATGCTGCCTCAGGCCGTGCGCTATGGGTTTCTCGGACGCGTGAGATTCGCGATCGTCGAGGCGTGCGAAGTGTTCCCCGGAGGCGAGATCGTGCTCACGACTTCGGTCGGCGCATCTCCGACCTTCTGCCATGTGGCCGACAAGATCATCATCGAGCTCAACCGCGCCCAATCACCCGCACTCTGTGGTTTCCACGACATCTATGAGCCGAAGGATCCGCCGCATCGCCGCGAGATCCCGCTCTACAGCGTGCGAGATCGGATCGGTTCCACGGTGGTCAAAGTCGATCCGTCGAAGATCGTGGGCATCGTCGAGACCAACCAGCCAGACGAGTCCGGCGTGTTCGAGGAGCCCAACGACGTCACGCGCCGCATCGGTCAGAACGTCGCTGAGTTTCTCGCGGGCGAACGTCGCCGCGGGACCATCCCGGCGCCCTTTCTACCGATCCAGTCCGGCGTGGGCGATATCGCCAACGCTGTGCTCGCCGCCATGGGCGAGAATCCGGACATCCCGCCGTTTGAAATGTATTCCGAGGTGCTGCAGGACGCCGTGTTCAAGTTGATCCAGGCCGGCAAACTCAGCTTCGCGAGCACGACCGCGATCACCGTGAGTCCCGACATGGCGAAGGAGTTTTATAGCAACCTCGATTTCTATCGCTCGCGCATGGTCCTGCGTCCCCAGGAAATCTCGAATCACCCGGAGGCGGTGCGCCGCCTTGGCATCATCTCCATCAACGCCGCGATCGAGGCCGACCTTTTCGGCAACATCAACAGCACGCACGTGCTCGGCACGAGCATGATGAACGGCATCGGCGGCTCGGGCGATTTCACGCGCAATGCCTTCATCTCCATCTTCGTGTGTCCCTCGCTCCAGAAGGGCGGCAAGATCAGCACGATCGTTCCCCTCGTCAGCCACGCCGATCACAGCGAACACTCGGTGCAGGTGATCATCACCGATCAGGGCATCGCCGACCTGCGCGGCAAATCGCCGCACGAGCGCGCGAAATTGATCGCCGATCAATGCGCCCATCCGGAGTTCCGTGACGCGTTGCACCACTATGTGGAGCTCACCCGCTCGGGCCAGACGCCGCAGTCGCTGAGCAAAGCGTTCGCCTTTCACCAGCACTTCATGAACACCGGCGACATGCGCGGGGTGAAGCTGGACTGAGCTTTCGCCTGCATCGGTGAGAAGGGACGCGGAGCCTGCTTCGCGTCCTTTTTGTTTTCGCGCGTGGCGCCGCCCCGTGTCTTTGCGCTTGTCAGGCACGTCGCGCGCGAAACCGTAGCACCACGTCCACGCACCCATGGCCAAAGCTTACACCGAAGCGAGCATCAAGACCCTCTCCTCCCTCGAACACATCCGCCTGCGCCCCGGCATGTATATCGGCCGCCTCGGCAACGGCGCCCACGCAGAGGACGGCATCTACGTGCTGCTCAAGGAGACGATCGATAACTCGATCGACGAGTTCACCATGGGCCACGGTCGCAGGATCGAGGTCGAGCTCAACGATCGCACCGTGCGCGTGCGCGACTACGGTCGCGGCATCCCGCTCGGCAAACTCATCGACTGCGTCTCGATCATCAACACCGGCGCGAAATACGACAGCGAGACATTCCAGAAATCCGTCGGCCTGAACGGTGTCGGCCAGAAAGCCGTCAACGCGCTCGCCTTCGAGTATCGCGCGCAGGCGTTTCGCGAAGGCGAGACGAAGCTCGTCGAGTTTGCCGGCGGAAAACTCAAGAAGGACCACAAGGTCGCCAAGACCACGGAGCGCAACGGCACGTTGATCGAGTTCACCCCCGACGAGGCGCTCTTCGGCAAGGACTTCAAATTCCGCACCGAGTTCGTCGAGGACATGTTGTGGAACTACGCGTTTCTCAACCGCGGCCTCACGCTCACCCTCAACGGAAAAGCTTATAAGTCGGAAAACGGACTGAAGGATCTCCTCCAGAAGAACCTCGCGGGCGAACCGCTTTATCCGATTATTCACCTCGAGGGCGACGACATCGAAGTGGCGTTCACGCACGGCGCGCACTACGGCGAAGAATATTTCTCCTTCGTCAACGGCCAGCACACCACGATGGGCGGCACGCATCTCGCCGCTTTTCGCTAGGCGCTCGTCGCCACCGTGCGCAACTTTTTCAAACGCGACTACGATGCTGCCGACATCCGCCAGTCGATCGACGCCGCCGTCGCCGTGCGGGTGATGGAGCCCGTCTTCGAATCGCAGACGAAAACGAAACTCGGCGCGACCAGCGTCGGACCCGAGGGCCCGACGTTGAAAGAGTTCGTTGGCAAATTCATCCAGCAGTCACTCGACGGATTCCTTCATCGCAACAAGGAGACCGCCGAGGCGATGAAGCGCAAAATCGAGGAGAGCGAACTCGAGCGCAAGGAACTCGCCGGCATCCGCAACCTCGCTCGCGAGCGCGCGAAGAAGGCGTCGCTGCACAATCGCAAGCTCCGCGATTGCCGCCAGCACCTCGGCGAGCGCGGCGACCGCGCGGAGGAAAGCACGCTGTTCATCGTCGAGGGCGATTCCGCCGCCGGCTCGCTCACCGCCACGCGCGACGTGCAGACGCAGGCCGTTTTCGCGTTAAAGGGAAAACCGCTCAACACCTACGGACTTTCGAAAAAAGTCATCTATGAGAACGAGGAGTTTCACCTCCTCCAGTCCGCGCTCAACGTCGAGGAAGGCATGGACGGTCTGCGCTACAACAAGATCGTCATCGCCACCGACGCCGACGTCGACGGCATGCACATCCGACTGCTGCTGATCTCGTTTTTCCTGCAGTTCTTCCCCGACCTCATCCGCAACAACCACCTCTTCATCCTCGAGACGCCGCTCTTCCGTGTGCGCAACAAGAAGCGCACGATCTACTGCTACGACGAGCAGGAGAAGCAGGCCGCGATCAAGGAACTCGGCGCGAGCCACGAGATCACACGCTTCAAAGGTCTCGGCGAAATCTCCGCCGGCGAGTTCAAGGATTTCATTGGTGACAACATCCGCCTCGAACCCGTCACGCTCGCGCACCTGCACAACAGCGACGAACTTCTCGGCTTCTACATGGGCAAGAACACGCCGCAGCGGCAGGACTTCATCATCGAGAACCTGAAGGTCGAGAAAGACCTCGTCGAAGTTTGAGCGGGTCCCGAGTCGTGCCACGGTGCGCATCGGGTCGGCACTGAGTGCGGCTCGAGTCGCGCCACGGTTCATCCCCGGTCGGACCGACGTGCAGATCGAGTCGCGACACTTGGCGCACCGAGTCGCGCCCCGGAGCGAACGAGGACGGGATGAAGTCCGCTCCGAGTGCCCGCTCCTCTATAAACGCGGATCGAGCTCGGCGGGGTGTCCGGTTGGAGTCTGGATCGCCTCCCGACGCTATATGACATGATTCAGGCATCGCGCGTTCTATCTCCTCCCATAGGCGCGAGGTAGCGGCGCGCCTGTGAAGGTCTTCGCAAGAGTGGACGGCCGGCATTGTTTCTGGTCCATTGCCGACACCCCATTTTGGCTACGATCCGTTTCGAACAGATTTTCCAGCGGACGGGGCGCATTGCGAAATGTGCGCGCAGCTGGGGTGTCGCGATGCGGTTGGTAGCAATTCTACCGTGCGTGAGTTTGGTGATGACAGCGGAGGAGGAGGGGGCAGCGAAGTCCGAGGAGGCGTCGGCGCAAGCCTCGGAAGTGAGCGCTCCGGCTCCGCGTGCGGAAGACGGCGGTGCATCGAGCCGCCTGGGGATTGTTTTCGATCCCGGTTATCGCGAGAAGGCGCAGGCGGAAGACAAGGCGGCGCTTGAAGCGCGCACCCTGGGCGCGATCGGCACCACGGAAGGGATTTTGCTCCTGCCGAAGTTCCATGTGGAGGAGGAGCGCGTGCGAATCCCGGAGCACGAATTGCTCACCCGATACGGTCGTCGCGAACTGGCGAAGCAGAAGTATCTGGCGCCGGGTTATCAGAAAACATTGGGCCGGCTTGCCGCGGTGGCGGCATTGCTGGCCAACCCGCTCGGCGGATGGAATCCCAACAATGCGGAAGCATCGGTGCTCTACGAGCAGGACGAAGCGATCCGCCGGCGCGAGGAGCTGAGCGAACTTGAAGATTTGCAGCGGCTGCCGCGCAACACCCCGGACGAGTAGGACTCGGAGTTTGGCGGAACCCAGCATGGAGCAATGCCGGGGAAGGGAAGCCGGTATTTGCGCTTAAGAGACTCAGGGGCGGGCTGATGGCCGCGGACCTGCAGTGTCATAAAGCGCAACTGGGGGAACTAGCTTCGCTGCATTTTTACAATTTTGTTAATAGCCAATCGCGAACGGGTCCGCGAAAGGTTGGTCAAAATGTTTGTCATAGAGCATTTTTGGAAAATGCCGGCGTGACCTTCCCCTTCAGAATCTTCAACTTCGATGCGCCTCCAGCGTTCGACTTTCTAATACCCCCTTGCGCTCTCCAGCTTTCCCCAAGGTAGCGAGTCGCACCGACGTGTCGGTGAAGATTCTCCTCGTGAAGTCCGGATCCCGTGATGTCCGGGCGAAGGCCTTTGTGGTCTCGCCTCGCGGTCTTTATGTCCGGCCCTTGGAGTCCACCGCGGACGTCGAGGAGGCGCTGGGAAGCGAAGTTTTCCATCTGGTGGTGAACGATGCGCGGGCTCACCCTGAGCAGCCGTTCTTGTTCGTGGATCGTCTGCGGCAGCATCAGAGCGCACCGGCGCTCCTGCTTTGTCCGCAGCTCGAGTTGGAGCGGATCGTCGAGGCCATCCGCCACGGAGTGAGCGACATCTTCCACCCGCCGGTGGATTTCACTGCGCTGCACTCGCGGTCGGTCGAGTTGATCAAGGCGCAGTTCAATGGGCACACGCCTGAGATCAATTCGGCGCGTTGGCTGCAGATCGCGGAGTTTCTCGTCGAAGAACTGAGTGGCGACGGCAAACGCTCCCGCGGAGCCGCAGGAGACGCCTCGCTCGCTGCCGTCCGCGCAGAGCGCGACCGCTTGTCAGTCGATGTGCGGATGAAAGCGGACGCCCTCGCCGCCGCAGAAAGAGCCCGTGACGAAGCGCACGCCGCGCGCGTGACCGCGGAGAGCACGCTCGCCGATCTCGAAGCCAAACTCGCTGCGGCTGAAGCAAAGGCGCAGGAGCTCGCGCAACGGCAAAAGGACCTCGCCGCCCAGGAGTCCCGGCTGAAGGCCGAGAGTGAATCGATGGCCGAAGCTGAGGCCGAGGTGGCGCAAGCTCGGGCGGAGTTGAAGCGCCTGGACGGCATCCGAGCCGAACTCGACAAGCGCGAAAAGAACGTCGCGGCCGCTCAAAAGGCGCAGGAAATCGCCCTCGCCGAACTCACCGAGCATCGTGCCTCGCTGGAGGCGGAGCAGGCGAAACTTGCCGCCGCCGCCGGGGCCGCGGGCGAACTGACACAAGTCCGTGCGGCGCTCGACAAGCGAGAAGCCGAACTGGCACGGCGCACGACCCAGCTCGCCCAGCGCGAAGCCGAGCTGGCGGCGAGCGACGAAGAACTGGTTGCGCTGAAAAAAGGCTTGGCCAAGCAGACGGCCGAACTCGCGCAACGCGAGAAGGCGCTGTCCGCCCGCGAGGCTACGGCCAAAGACCTCTCTGCGGCCCAGGAGCAGCTCGAGGTTGAGCGCCAGACGCTCGAACAACAGGCGAAGAAGCTCACCGAAGAACGTGCAAACGCTGAAGCGGCTCGACGCGAAGCGGAGAAGCGAGCGAACGAGGAGCGCACCCAGGCAGCCGAACTCGCACGACGTGAAGCCGAGCTCGCGGCGGCCAGCGAGGAGCTGACGGCGCTCAAGGCGACGCTCGCGAAGCAAACGAGCGAATTATCCCGCCGCGAAAAGGAGATCTCGCAGCGCGAGTCCGCGGCCAAAGATTTCGCCGCGGCTCAGGAAGAACTCGAAGTCGAGCGCCAGACGCTGACGCAAAAGACCAAGAAACTCACCGAAGATCAGGCGAAGCTCGAAGCGGCGAAACGCGACGAGGAAAAAAAAGCTGCCGAACTGGCGAAACAGCGCACTGAGCTCGCGAAGCGTGAAGCGGAACTGGCCGCCGCAGACGAGGAACTCGCGACGTTGAAAGCAACGCTCGCGAAGCAAGCCGCGGATTTTGCGACGCGAGAAAAGGAGCTGGCGAAGCGCGAAGCGGCGGCCCAGGACGTGGCCGCGGCCCAGGAGGAACTCGAGGTCGAACGTAAGACGCTGGCGCAGCAAACCAAGAAGCTGGCCGACGAACGTGCCAAGCTCGAGGCCTCCCGCCGTGATGAGGAAAAGCGAGCGGCGGAACTCACCTCGCGGACGGCCGAACTTGCGAAGCAGCAGGCCGAGTTCGCTGCCGCCGAGGAGGAAATCGCGACCACCAAAGCAACGCTCGCCGCGGAGGCGAACGAGCTCAAGAAGCGGGAGCAGTCGCTGGCGTTGCACCAGGCAAACGCGAAGGATTTGGCGGCCGCGCAGGAAGAACTCGAAGTCGAGCGCCAGACACTCGCGCAGAAGACGAAGAAGCTCACCGACGATCAGGCGAAACTCGAAGCGGCGAAGCGCGACGAAGAGAAGACAGCCGCCGAACTCGCAAGACAGCGCGCCGAGCTCGCGAAGCGTGAGGCCGAATTGGCCGCCGCAGTCGAGGAACTCGCGACATTGAAGGCAACGCTCGCGAAGCAAGCCGCGGAATTTACGACGCGAGAAAAGGAGCTGGCGAAGCGCGAAGCAGCGGCCGCTGACGTGGCGGCGGCGCAGGAAGAATTGGAAGTCGAGCGCCAGACACTCGCGCAGAAGACGAAGAAGCTCACCGAAGATCAGGCGAAACTCGAAGCCGCGAAGCGCGACGAGGAAAAGAAAGCCGCCGAACTGGCGAAACAGCGCGCCGAGCTTGCCAAGCAAGAGGCCGAACTGGCTGCCGCAGACGGTGAACTGGCCGCGACGCGTCAACAGCTCGAACGCGATCGGGCGAGCCACGCAGCGGCACAGGCTGAGGCGGCGAAAGCGCTGGCCGATCTTCAGAAGAAAAATGCCGAATTGTTGAAGCGCGAAGCTGAATGCACTGCCGCCGAGGGCGAGCTGGCCGAGTCGGCGCAGAAGCTGCAGGCGAGCCAAGCTGAGGTCGAGAAACGCGCACGCGAGCTGGCGGAAGGACTTACGCGAGCGAAGACAGAGGCCGCGGCTGCGCAGCGCGAGCGCGCGGAACTCGCCGCGCAACGCAGTGAGCTCGAGCAGCTCGGCACGACGTTGTCCGAACAGGAAGCAGCCCTTGCAGCCGAGCGCAGCCGAGCTGCCAAGGAAGCGGACGAAGTGCGGCAGCAAACTCGGGCGTTGGCCAATGATCGTGCGGCGCTCGAGGCGGAACGCGCGGCAGCTGAGGCCGAGGCTACTGCGTTTGGCGAAAAGGTCCGCGCCTTCGAAGAGCGCCGCCGTCAATTCCAGCAGAGCATGAAGAGCCTGCTCAGTGCCGAGTAACCCCTTCTTACCACCATGCCACCCGCAACCGAAAAACAATACTACCTCGAGCTCACGCGGCAGACACTGCGTGCAGCGCGTGTGTCAGCCAACAAAGTCGAGTTTCTGCGCGAGTGCGCCCTGGATCAGAAGCCACTCGTCGAAGAAGTGCTCAACGGACTCGCTGCCGGCGCGTCTTGGCGCGCGGTCGCCGCAGTGACTCCGGCGTCGGCCTTCTGGCATGTATCCAACAGTGACGAGGCGGCAAAGCACCGGGGTGGTGAAGCGGTGCGCCAGTTCATGGGCGGGCTTCCTCATGGTCTGACAGGCACGCTCGAATTCGTGCATTGTCAGGTCGAGGACGGTGCGGCGTTGGCGACCAAAGGCGGAACCCGCTGGGTAGCGGGGGCCACCTCGTCGGAGGCGTTGCTCGATGCGGCGGCGGCGTTGAAGGAACGTGGCATCGAATCGACGCGCCTCGAGAGCGCGACGCTGGGGCGGGTGGGAGCCGTGGCGTCGGGATTGCGTTGGGCGGGACGGGGAAGGACGTTGGTGTGGGAGCTGGCCGCGGAGCGGTCGCATCTCTTTCTGATCACCTCGCGTGGAGTTGACGCGGTGGTGACCTGTCCGGTTGGATTTGAGACGATTTTCGGGGCCGTGCAGGCAGCACTCGGTCTGAAATTCAAGGGAGCAGCCGCTCGTCTGTTCTATAATGAAGGTTATGACTTCGCTGATGCTGCGACGAAGGTGGCGGCTGAAATCGCTCCGGCGTTGAAGTCGTCGATTTCGGGTCTGACGAGCGGCGGCCCGATTGAGCTCACCTGCACGGGCACGCTCGCTCATCAATCCTGGCTGGTGCGGGAGACTGCGGCCGCTGCAGGTATGGGCGTTTGGCAGCCGGATGTGGCGGCTTGGCTGAAGAGCGCATCGCTTCAGGTCGACCCCTCGATTGCCGTGTCGTCGGAGAGCCTCGGCGTCCTCCATCTTGCATCGTATCAGGGTCGTGAGTGGCACCCTGCCTGGATGCGGGCGGGTGCGCTGGACCCGAAACCTGCAGTGGCAGCGGTGGCTGCCGCTGCGCAGCCGGTTGCCTTGGCGGAGAAGAATGGTTCCACGACGAAACCCCCCGCGGTGGCTGTGGCTGAGCCTGTCTTGACGACTGCGGCGGTCACCCGGACTGATCCGGCGCCGATTTCGACGAACGGCGCCCGCGGGCGTGGTCCGGTCGATCTGCAGCCTCCGTCGCGCAGCGGAAAAGCGGAGGTGAGACCAAGCGGCGCCGTGGTAAAAGCCGGTCCGACGGGCGGAAACGGCCGCGGCGGCAGTTCGGTCAATGTTGCCGAAGCGACGAGTGCGCCGGCTCCGGTGGTTGCGGAGAAGAAACCTCGCAGCTACGGGGTGTTCATCGGCTTGGGCGCGGCGTTGGTCGCAGCCGTGGTGGCAGGCAAGTTCTACCTGGATGCCGAGGAGTCGAAGCGCCTGGCGGAGCTGGAGAAAGCGCAGGCCGCTCTGGTCGCGCAAAGTGCTCAAACCCGCACACAGGAGATCGAGCAGCGCGCGAAGGAAGAAGCTGCCCGCATCCTGCGCGAGGCCGAGGCCGCGCGTGAGACCGCTGTCGCGCTCGCCCGCAAACAGGCGGAGGAACAGACCCGTCTGCAGATCACCGCTGAGATCGAAGCGGAACGAATCGCGAACTCCCCCGGCATCCTGATTGTCACGACCTCGCCCAGCGGAGCGCAGGTTTCCATTGATGGTGGCGCGCCGCAGCTCACGCCCCTCGCGTTGAACGATCTGAAGCCGGGTCTGCACAGCGTGGAGATCTCGATGCCTGGTTATGCGACGGTCACGATGTCGGCTGACATCAAGGGCACGCAGACGACCGACCTCGGCTTGATCCCCCTCGATCGGCTCACCGGCACGGTGGTTGTCTCGAGTTCGCCGGAAGGCGCGGAGTTCACGATGCGCAAGGCCGGTGACATGCTGGCCGCAGTGGAGCGCACCGGTCGCACGCCGGCTCGCTTCGACGACGTGATGCCGGGCGACTATCAATTCACGTTTACCCGGCCAGGCTGGGAATCTCGCTCCGAGACGGTCACGGTGACGAAGCAAGGCACGGTGGAAGCTGCGACACAGTTCAAGGGCGGCGCCGTTGCGATCACAAGCATCCCGACCGGCGCCACGATCCGGCAAAATGGCGTAGCGATCGGCAGGACTCCACTGACGCTCATGGAGCTCAGGCCGCAGGATGTGCGCTATGAACTCTCGTTGGATGGGTTCGATCCGATGGTGGTCAGCGGCGCAGTCGTGAGCGGCGAGCAACTCAAGCTCGAGGGACGGTTGCTCTCTGTGGATCGCATCGCTTCGGCCGGCGAAATCGCCACCGCTCCGCAAGCGGTCGAGACGCCGGCGCTGGACCTCGCGGGTGCCTACACCGAGGACAAGATCTCCGTCTCGTTCATCGTTCAGCGCGATGGAACGCTGAAGGAGATCACCGTGAGCGGCACGACGGACAGAGCGCTGGCACGTCGCTGCCTCGATGCCGTGGCGCGGTGGAAGTTCAAGCCAGCTGTGGGCCACGATGGCCAGCCGCTGAACGTGCGCGTGGCGGTCCCGATCGTCTTCAACACGAACTGAGCGGCTCATCCCGGCCCATGCGCATCGTCCACCTGCTGCATGGGCTTCCGGGCTCAGGCAAGACCACGCTGGCCCGTAAGCTCGAAGCGGAGCGTGGAGCGC
>JAEYQF010000220.1 GCA_023410155.1 Verrucomicrobiota bacterium
GCACGGGCGAGGCGCGATGTGGATCGGCGCTGGACTTGATCCGCATCAAGGCGCGACTCGGCGCGGACTGCTACGCTGGGGGCATGTCATCCACCGCACTTCTCGACTCCACCCAGGCCGCGGTCGCATCCCTCGCCGGCGGCGAGGCCTCGGCTGCAAGCATCGTCTCGCGCACGCTGCTGCAAACGCCCGGTCTCCGCCTGACGTTGTTTCGGTTTGCCGCGGGGCAGGAACTGAGCGCGCACACGAACCGTCGCCGCGCGCTTGTGCAGGTCCTCGAGGGTCGCTGCGAATTCTTCTACAATGAGGCCTGGCACGAACTCGCGGAGGGCGAGTTGCTTCACCTGCCGCCGAATCATCCGCACGCGGTCCGGGCGACGACCGAGCCTTTCACGATGCTGCTCACGCTGGGCGACGAGAGCTGAGAGCTCGCCCCTTTATTTCCTCCATGAATACCACTGAACAAATCGACGAGTCCGCACGCTTCGACGTGCGGGAAATCTCCTGCCGCGAGAAACACGCGCGCATCTTTCAGCGTTGGACCGAGCTGCCCGTCGGCGGCTACTTCGTGCTCGTCAATGACCACGACCCAGTGCCGCTCTACTATCAATTCGAGGGCCAGTTTCCCGGCGCCTTCACCTGGGAGTATCTGGAGCGCGGCCCCGAGGAATTTCAGGTGAAGATCACGCGTATCCGGGAAACGGAGACGGCGGCAGGCGGCGTCGCGCCGATGACTGGCGGATGCGGACATCACCACGGCGGGAAGACGACGAGTGTCGCGAGCCCGTTGCTGGACGTGCGCGGACTGCAGCCACCCGAACCGATGATGCACATTTTTGCGGCGCTGGAGATCCTGCCGCCGGGGCGTGAGCTGCGGGCCCTGACGGATCGCAAGCCGGTTCACCTGCTCGCGGAGCTCGACGTGCGCGGAATTCTCCACGCCTCGGTCGAACAGCCGGATGGTAGCTGGCTGAATACGCTGCGCCGCGCGTGAGTCTGGCCGTGCAGATGCCCGCGAAGGCGGTTCCGCCCGCTGCGCCGCCGGCGAGTCCGCTGGCGGCGGGTGCCACGGTGCCGCTCGCGTTTATCGGAAGCGGTTTGTTGGCTGCGGTCGTTGGGGCGGGCTGGCTCGTGGTCAGGCCCGGCCTGCTGGCGCTGCCGCATGTGCACCCGCACGTGGTGGCGTGGGCCCATCTGTGGTTGTTGGGCAATCTGCTCACCGTCTGCGCGGGGGCGATGTATCAACTGCTGCCCGTGCTCGCCAACGCCGCCTTCCGTGGACAGCGCGGCGCGTGGGGGCATCTCATCGTGCATCTCGCCGGTGTAACCGTGATGGTGCCGGCCTTTGCGCGCGGTGAAATGATGTGGGTCGGGGTCGGTGGGCTCGCGGTTTCCGCGGGTGTAGTGCTTCTGGCATTACACGTCGTGAAGATGCTGCGCGCCGCGGCGCGCATGGACCCGGTGCTCGCGGCATTTGGCCTCGCGACCGCGTGGCTCCTGCTGACGGTGACGATCGGAGTGTTGCTGGCGGCGAATCTTCACTTCGGTTGGTGGAGCGTGGATGTGCTGGCGGTGCTCCGTGCCCACGCTCACATGGGGGTTGTCGGGTTTTTTGTAACGTTGATCCAAGGTGCGATGTTTCGGCTCGTGCCGATGTTCACGCTGGGTCAGGCCGGTGACTTGAGGCGGGTCGGTTGGGCGATCGCCGGGACGCAGGTGGCACTGCTCGTGGCCGCGACCTCGATGGGACTCGGATGGGCGGCCGGGCGCGTGCTCGCGGCGGGGCTGTTTGCCGGGGCCTTCGCGCTGACCGCGGTGGAATTGCGCCGCGTGTGGCGAACGCGAAAGAAGCGAGTCGCGGAGCCGGGTATTCGTGGGTTCCTGGTTGGGCTCGCCTGGCTCGCGGTTGCCCTGTTCGGGGGAAGCGCGTTGGCGCTCGGTGCGGGCGATTGGCGAAGCGCGCTCGCCTATGGTGTGGTCGCGGTGCTCGGTGGCGTGCTGATGGCCGTGGAGGGGATCCTCTGCAAAATCGTGCCCTTCCTCGTGTGGATGCGCGTGTATGGTCCGCGGATGGGGAAACAGGTCACACCGCAGGCCGCGACGCTCGGGCTCGCACGAGCGGAATCGCTGTGGGTGTGGGTGCATATGGCCGGCACGGCGTTGCTCGCGATCGGCACGGCGGTGGGAGACGAAGGATTGCTGGTCGCGGGCGGTAGTGTGTTCGCGGTGGGGCAGGCGCTTTTGCTCGCGAGCCTCGTGAAGGCGGCCGCGCACGTCTGGCGCCCTGTCGAGGGCCAACCGCTGTTCAGACGGACCTTCCAGGAACAAGCATGAACTACGAACTCACGGCGGAACGGGTGTGGAGCGCACTGGCGACAGTGCTCGATCCGGAATTCGGGCTGAACATCGTCGACCTGGGACTCATCTACGATGTGGCGATCGAGGGCGCGGCGGTGAAGGTCGCAATGACGCTGACTTCACAGGCGTGCCCCGCGGGTGAAATG
>JAEYQF010000031.1 GCA_023410155.1 Verrucomicrobiota bacterium
TTAGCGCGCGGCGGCCGGCCACCATTGATAGAGGAAGAAGTAAACGAGCACGCCGGTAACGCTCACATAGAGCCAGATGGGATACGTCCATTTTGCCCACGCACGGTGCCGCTCGACGTTTCCCTTCAGCGCCAGCCAGAAAGTCCGGGGCACCAGATACGCGATCGCGATCGCGAGGAGGATGTGCGAGATGAGCATCACATAATAGACCGTGCGGATCGCTCCCTCTCCACCGAACGGCGTATGCACGCCACGCACGAGGATCTTGTGCCCGACGTAGCCGATGAGGAACACCGCCGACACGAATCCCGCGCCGAGCATGAGCTTGCGATGCGTGAGGATCCGGGCTGAACGCAGTGCAGTGTCGTGCGCGCGCTGAGCAGATTTGATCTGCACGAATCCCAGCACGATCAACACGGTGGCGATCGCGTTGAGGGCGGCGTTGAGGGCAGGGATATCTTGAAGGCTCATGGGGCGGAAAGGAGTCGGTCCGCCACGAGGGCGCCGAGCACGATCGGCAGATAAGCGATCGACGTGAAGAAGAGCGTGCGCGCCGCGCGATCGCGTCCTTCCGCACGCAGGAAGATGACCGCGCGCCACGCGAACCACAGCCCGGCGGCCGCCGCGGTGATGTTATAAATCGCACCGGTCAGGCCCAGGTATCCCGGCAGCAAACTGACCACCAGCAGCGCCACGGTGTTAATGAGCGACCACCATGCGACCGTGGTGCCAGACTCGTCACGCACGGGCAGCATGGGAAAATGAACCTCTGAGTAGTCGCGGCGATAGCTCCAAGCGATCGCCATGAAGTGCGGAATCTGCCAAAAGAAGAGCACGCCGAACAGAATCCAGCCGAGGGCAGTGATGCGTCCTTCGCCTGCCGCCCAGCCGATCAATGGAGGAAACGCTCCTGCCAGTGCCCCGATTTCCGTGCTCCATCGCGAGAATCGCTTCGCCGGTGTATACCAGCCGAGATAGGCGAAGATCGTCAGGAGCGTGAAGAAGGCCGCGATTCGATCCACCTTGGCGAACGTGAGAAAGAGCGCGGCGATGCACATCAACACGCCCATCACAAACGCGGATCCCGTTGGCACTTTGCCCGCCGGGATCGGGCGCTGCGCGGTGCGTTTCATTCGCGCATCGGTGTCATGCTCCAGCCACTGGTTGAGCGCGGCCACGCCGCCAGCCGCCAGGGACGTGCCGATGACGAGCAGGACGAGCTTCGTCATATCGGTGGGCGGACGCGTTGCCAGGTAGCCGACCAAGGCGGTCAACACCGACAGCAAACTCAGCCGGGGCTTTGTCAGCTCGAGGTAGTCGCCGAAGCGCGCGCGAGACGCCGGAGATTGCTCGCTCATGCGTGCTTAGTCGCCCGATTCTCGATCGCCTCGCGATGCGCGACCCACGTCAGCCAAAACGTCACCGCGAGGGTGATCGCTCCAACCAGCACGTGGCCGGTCGTCATCGAGGCCGAGCGCTGCGTCCAGATGATCTGTGCACCGAGCATGATCTGCACTGCCAGCAGGCTGACGAGGCTCGACGCTCCGAGCCGCATCCCGATGGTGGAGTTCGCGTCACTGCGCACTTTATAGGCGAAACCGATCAGCGCCACCGTCAGCACCACGGCCATCAGGCGGTGTGCGAAATGAATCCCGATGCGAAAATTCCAGAGGTCGGGCAGCCATCCGCCTTCCGCCGTGGAGTGCGGAAAAGTCGGAATCGCCAGACCCGCGAAGCTGTGGCGCATCACCGCCGCGATCGCCAGTTGCACAAACAGCAGCACGCAGCACACAAGGCCCCAACGACGCACCCCGCCACTGACATTCGCGCCTCCCTTGATCCATCCGCGCGTGCAACTCACCGCCACCGCGATCAGGGTGCACACAAACAGCTGCGCGAGGCAGGCGTGGAGCATGGCAAAGAGCCGCCCCACCGATGTATCCACCATCTCGATATGCAGGTGGTCGAACAGCACGCGGAGCCCACCCACCAGCGCCTGCACCAGCACGAGGCCGACGGCGAAGTAGGAAAGCTTGCGCAGCCAGCCGCGCTCCTCCCGCCGCCACAGCCAGAAGGCCAGCCCGATCGTGATCGCGCTCATCACCCCGGCCGACAGCCGGTGCGAGTGCTCGGCGAACATCGCGATATCCGTCAACCAGCCCTCGGGGTTGATGGAGCCGTTGGAGAGCGGCCAGTCGGGAAAAACCATCCCGGCCCCGATGCTGGTCGTAAATGCTCCGAGCACCACGAGCAGGAACACCCACGCGCTGCCGAAACCGGCAAACAGCGCGAGCGCGGGCTTGTAGTCGGCAGTGCGTGGAAGAGCCGAGGATGAGTCCATGAGCAGGGAGACTTGGCAGCAGAAGGCTCCTTGCTGCTGTGAGCAAACCCTTTGACAATTTTTTCCGGCGGCGAATCCGTTGCACCATGAAATCTTATGGGCTCGTCCTCGTGTTCACCGTCGCGCTGGCATTGGTCGGCGGCTGCGCGCGTCAGGACGCCGGCCCAAATGCCGCCGCTCGCGGCCATCCTCTCACCGGCGAAGTCGTTTCGATTGATGCGGCCCGCAACGTAATGATCGTCCGCCACGATCCCATCGAAGGAGTGATGCCGGCGATGACGATGGAGTTTGCCGTGACCGCCGGCGATGTCGCCGTTGTGAAAGCCGGACAGCGCATCCGTGCGCGTTTGATCCCGAGCGACACCGGCGACTGGCGGCTCGAGAGCATCTGGCCGGAGGACGTCGCTGCCGACACCGCCGTGAACTCGCGCGCTCAGGCCCTCCGTCAGGATACGATGATCCGCGGGAAGCACGCTTATCGCGAAGTCGGCGAGGCGATTCCTGATTTTGCGCTCTATGATCAGGACGCGCGCGTCGTTCAGAGCACGCGCTACCGAGGTAAACAGGTCATGCTCAACTTTATCTTCACCCGTTGCCCGGTCGCCACCATGTGCCCGGCCGCGACCGCCAAGATGACCCAGACCCAGAAACTCGCGCGCGACGCGGGAGTGCCAAACCTCGAGCTGGTTTCCATCACGCTGGATCCCGACTACGATACGCCCGGCGTGCTCAAGGACTATGCGCAGCAGCGCGGCATCGACACCTCGAACTTCAGTTTCCTCACGGGACCCGAGTCGGCCATCAAGGATCTGCTCGCGCAGTTCGGAGTGATCGCCGAACTGGACGGCGATCTGATCAAGCACACGCTGGCCACCCTCCTCATCGATCCTGACGGCCGCATCGCCCATCGCACCGACGGCAGTGCGTGGGAGCCGAAGGACTTTGTCGCGAGGATGAAGAAATGAGCACCGCCAACACGTCGGAACCCGCCGCGCTCACCCGCCGCCAATTTCGACAGATGGCGATCATCACCGCGGTGGCGATCGCCGTGTTCGCCTTCATGCGCTGGCTGCCTACCGGGACCAATCTCAACCACATGGATTTCCGGGTCGAGGCGAAGAACGTCATCGATTTCTGCGACCCTCTGAATCCGCAATTCATCCCGGTGGTCGCCGTGACTTCGCCGGTCACTCTGTCGCTCAGCGGCGCGCGAGATTTCCGCGCGGGCGAACTCGTCCGAGCGACTGCGGTGCTGCGCACCGCCAACGGCAAACCCATCGCGCCGCCCGATCTGGTGGTGACGCACACCGAGCTGCTCCACTTCCTCGTGGTGGATCCGACGTTGACCGACTATCAGCACGTGCACCCGCGTCCTGGACGCGCGCCGGGCGAGTGGGAGTTCGAATTCACGCCACGCTTCGGCGGCAACTATCGGGTGTTTGCGGATTTCACCCCGGCGGCGACGAATCGGGGACTCTATGCGCACGTGGACCTGCCCGTGGCTGGACCCGCGCACGACCCGATCCGCACCTTGGCGCGACCCGGTCCGCACGCCGGCACGACCCGCTCCGCGTTCGAGTCCGTGTCGGACGGAGGGTTCGTATTCAAACTTTCAGGACAATCACTGCCGATTCGCGCAGGGCAGCCGGCGGATCTGGTGCTCAGGATCGAGCGGCCGGATGGCGCGGCCGTGCCGCTCGAACCGGTGATGGGAGCGTTCGCGCACCTGGTGGCCTTCGACGAGGCGAGCAGCGGTTTTGCTCACTTGCATCCGGGTGAGCAGGATCTCTCGAAACGACCTGATGCGCTCCGTCCCGCGCTCGATTTCAAGATCACGATCCCCCGGGCGGGGACTTACGTGATCTGGTCCCAAGTGAATCTCGGCGGCCGCGAGGTGTTTACACCCTTCTGGTTCGACGTGGAGGAGTGAGTCAGGCGTGCGCTTTAGAACTTCAGGTGCTTCACGGTGAGGCCCTGATTGATGAGCTGCTTCAGAGAATCGATGCCGATGCGCAGGTGCGCTGACACGAAGGAGGCGTCGACGGCCTTGTCGCTCTTGGCCGTTTTTACGCCTTCCGGCGTCATGGGCTGGTCGGAGACCAGCAGCAGCGCGCCGGTCGGGATCTGGTTGTAAAAACCGGTCGTGAAGATCGTCGCGGTCTCCATGTCCACGGCCATCACGTGGATTTTTCGCAGGTAGCGTTTGAAGACTTCATCGTGCTCCCACACCCGGCGGTTCGTCGTGTAAACAGTGCCGGTCCAGTAATCGCGAGCGTGGTCGCGAATCGTGGTGGAGATCGCCTTCTGCAATGCGAACGCGGGCAGGGCGGGCACCTCGGGTGGCAGATAGTCATTGCTGGTGCCTTCTCCCCGGATGGCGGCGATCGGCAGCACCAGTTCGCCGACACCCGCGCGGTGTTTCACGCCGCCACATTTGCCGAGAAACAGCACCGCCTTGGGTTTGATCGCGCTCAGCAGATCCATGACGGTGGCGGCCGTGGCGCTCCCCATGCCGAAATTCACGATCGTGATCTCGTCAGCCGTGGCGCTGGTCATCGGGTAGTCCTGCCCCTCGACGGGGACGCGGTGCCACTGGGCGAACAGCTTCACATAGCGGTGGAAATTCGTGAGCAGGATATAGCGACCGAACTTCTTGAGCGGCACTCCCGTATAGCGCGGCAGCCAGTTCTCGACGATCTCACGGCGCGTTTTCATGCAGCGACGATGGCGGCCGCCGACGGCAAACACAGCCGAAAAAACCGCCTCGATCAGGATTCGGCGCGGTCGATATATTTGTTCGCATCCTTCCGCGCACGTTCGCGTCAGTCGGTGCAGTAGTTCCCACACATGCTACTTTCCCCCCGGACCCTGGTCGCGGCGGCATCGCTTTCATGCCGTCGCTGGAGCAAGCACCTGATTCTCGGCGCCTGCGTTGGCACTTCGTCACTCGTCGCCGCCGAGTCGCTGATGACGACGTTTGAGCGCGACGCGCTCCCGGTGCTCGATCAGTTCTGTTACGACTGTCACGGCTACGGGAGCGATAAAGGTGGCGTGGTGCTCGACGGGTTTGCCGACGAGGCCGCGCTCCGGGACAACGCGCTCTGGCTGCGTGTGCTGAAGAACGTCCGCAGTCACATCATGCCGCCGGCCGACAAGCCGCAGCCTTCCGAGGACGAGGTCGCCTCGCTCATCCACTGGATCAAGAGGGATGCCTTCGCGCTCGATCCGGCCCGTCCGGACCCGGGCCGTGTGACGGTTCGCCGACTCAACCGCGTCGAGTATCGCAACACCATCCGCGAATTGCTCGGGGTTGATCACAACACCGCCGAGGAGTTTCCCGCCGACGACACCGGCCACGGCTTCGACAACATCGGCGACGTCCTCTCCCTATCGCCCATGCTGCTCGAGAAATACCTCGACGCCGCGCAGGACGTCATCGCCCAGGCGGTGCCCACGCGGTCGCGCGTGGTCGCAGAAGCGCCGATACGCGGCCGCGATTTCGCGGTGGTTTCCGCCACAACTGCAGAAACCCAGACGGATGCGGGCGCACCGCCCTCGCGACTGCGGCCGGCGCCGAAACCTGTCGGCGGTGCGGTCGATCTTTCTTACTACACGCCAGCGGTCGTGCGTGCAGAGCATCGGGTGGAGCACGCCGGGAGATATCAGCTCGTGATCGATCTGAAAGCGGTCGAGCGCTACGTCGACGAACAGTTTGATTATAACCGGTGCCGCTTGGTGGTTCGAGACGGCGACGATGTATTGATGGACGAGGAGTTTGTCCGCCAGAGCGACAAGGCCTTTCAATTTACCTTCGACCGCGAGTGGGCAGCCGGCGTGCACGCCGTCTCGGTGGAGATCATCCCCACCGGCGAGGAGCAACCGCAGCCTCGGTTGCTGCGCATCCGGCTCGAGAACGTGACCGTGCGTGGACCCTTAGACGAGCGCCACTGGGTGGCACCGGCCAACTACGCACGCTTTTTCCCTCGCCCCGTGCCCCAGGATGCAGTCGCGAGGCAGACCTACGCGCGCGAACTGCTGGGCGAGTTCGCCCTCCGGGCGTTTCGCCGCCCGGCCGATTCGGAGACTGTCAACCGGCTCGCGGAGCTGGCGGAGCGCGCCGCGGCATCGCCCGATGCCACGTTCGAAGCCGGCATCGCCCAAGCGATGGTCGCGGTCCTTGCGTCGCCTCGTTTCATCTTCCGCGAAGAGGATACCGAGCCGTTGGCTCCTGGTCAGGCCCATCCCTTGGTGGACGAATACGCGCTGGCCTCACGGCTGTCCTACTTCCTGTGGTCCTCGATGCCGGACGAGGAACTCTTCCGCCTGGCCGGCGAGGGGAAACTGCGCGTCAACCTGGCTGCGCAGGTGGACCGGATGCTAGCCGATCCCCGGTCGCAGGAGTTCGTGCGCAACTTCACCGGGCAGTGGTTGCAGGCGCGCGATATCGAGACGGTGCCGATCAACGCGTTCGACGTTTTCCTGCGCGAGAATCCGCGTCCCGACATCGAGCAGGCACGAGAAGTCTTTCGCTCGATCGTGACGATCGCCGACGAGAATCGCACGCCGGAGCAAGCAGCGGCGTTCGCCGAAGCGCGGCGCGTTTTCCTCGAGTTTGTTCGGCAGCCGAAGCCGCAGCTCACGGACCCGCTCCGGGCCGCCATGCGGCGGGAGTCAGAGCTCGTATTCGATTATGTGATACGCAACGACCGCAGCCTGCTCGAGCTGATTGATGCCAACTACACGTTCCTCAACGAGGAACTGGCGAAACACTACGACGTGCCCGGCGTGGACGGCGACCAGATGCGGCTCGTCACCCTCCCGGCGGACAGCCCGCGCGGCGGTGTGCTCACCCAGGGCACCGTGCTGGCCGTGACCTCCAATCCCACCCGCACGTCTCCGGTAAAGCGCGGCGTTTTCATCCTCGAGGCGATTCTCGGCACGCCTCCCGCGCCGCCGCCGCCCAACATCCCTCCGCTTGAGGACGCGGCAGGCGACAAGCTCTCCGAGCTCAGCCTCCGCGAGACAATGGCGCTTCACGCGAAGAACAAGATGTGCGCCTCCTGCCACAGCCGCATGGATCCCCTCGGCCTCGCGCTCGAGAATTTCAATGCACTCGGCAAGTTTCGCACCACGGAGCTCAACCAGCCGATTCAGCCTGAGGGCAAACTGATCACCGGAGAAGTGTTCACCAACATCCGGGAACTCAAGCGCATCCTCGCGACCGGCCACAGTCACGACTTCTACCATAGCATCAGCGAAAAACTGCTCACGTATGCGCTCGGCCGCGGACTCGATTACCGCGACACCGACACGCTCGATCACCTCGTGGCGCAACTCGAAGCTTCCGGCGGACGCCCCTCGGTCCTCCTCCGTGGCATCATCGAGGCGGCGCCATTTCAGCAACGCCGCATTGACGGCACGCTCCACGCCTTCGACGCGGTCGACTCCAGCCAGTCACGCCTCACCCAAAACGCCCCCTGAGATCCCCCATGAACTCGCACACCCCGTCTCCCTCCGCTTCGCTGACGATGGACCGCCGCAATTTCCTCCGCGGCCTCGGCGCGTGTATCGCGCTGCCCACGTTTGGATCGATGATCCCTTCACGGCTCGTGGGAGCGGGCGGCCCCCCGCTTGCGACCACCGCAACCGGAGCGCCCCTGCGCACCGCCTTTGTGTTCTTCCCCAACGGCGCGATCCCGACGCACTGGTGGCCGACAGGCGGTCTCAAGGATTTCGCGCTCGGCGCCACGTTGAGTCCGCTCGAGTCGTTGCGAAACAAGATCCAGGTGCTCGGCGGTCTAGACCACGCGAATGCCAATCCCGGCAGCGATGGTGGCGGCGATCACGCGCGAGGCAACAGTGTCTTCCTCACCGGCGTGCGCATCAACAAGAGCGCCACCGACGTCCGCGCCGGGATCTCGATCGATCAGGTCATCGCCAACGAGATCGGCCACCTCACGCGGTTCCCGTCGCTTGAGCTGAGTTGCGATGCCGGCCGTAAATCCTCCGGATGCGACTCCGGTTACGCGTGCTCCTACGTCTACAACGTCTCGTGGAAAAACCCCACGACGCCGATGACGCCCGAGTCCAATCCGCGGCTCGTCTTCGAGCGCCTCTTCGGTGCCGGCGCACACGGCGAACGTTCCGCCAACGCTCAGCAACGCATGGCGGCGCGCCGCTCCGTGTTGGATTTTGTGCTCGAAGACGCACGCCGCCTCACGCGCCGCCTCGATTCCCGCGATCGCGAGAAAATGGACCAATACCTCACCGGCGTGCGTGAGATCGAAACCCGCATCCAACGCGCGGAGCAGTTCGGGCCGTCGGCCGATCCAGACTTCCCCACGCCCAAGGGCATCCCCGCGACCCAGGCCGAATACGTCGAGATCATGTATGACATGCTCGCGCTCGCCTTCGAGACCGACTCCACCCGCGTGGCCACCATGATCCTTGGTCACGACGGCGATAACCGCTCGTTCAGCGAGATCGGCATCCCCGAGGGCCACCACGATCTCTCCCACCACCAGAACAATCCCGATCGCGTGGCCAAGGTCGCGCAGATCGATCGGTGGTATGCCAACCAGTTTGCCCGCTTCCTGCAGAAGCTCGACACCATCCGCGATGTCGACGGCCACTCGATCCTCCACAACTCGCGCATTCTTTATGGCAGCGGCAACGCCGACGGCAACCGCCACACCCACGAAAATCTCCCGGCGCTGCTCGCCGGCGGCGGTGGCGGCTTGCTCACCCCCGGTCGTTTCGTGCAGCACGGTTCGACTCCCATGAGCAATCTGTTCCTCAGCCTCGCCGACCAGGTCGGCGTGACGCACCTCGAGCGATTCGGCGACTCCACGGGCCGTCTCACGAATGTCTGAACGTCGCGGCGCCATCTTTGCCCGCCTCCTTTGGGTTCTCGGCGGCCTCGTCCTTGTAGCCGGGGCCGCCGCTGTCGTTTTTCAGTTGGAGCGTCGCGGGGAATTTTCACCGGCAGTGCGCGGGGAACGTCTGGCCACGGAGGCGGGCTGTTTCGCGTGTCACGGCCCCAGCGAAGACCACCGCCGCGGCAATTTCCGCCAGCTCGCTTCCGGTGTCTGGCGTCCGAAGAATATCCCCACGCTGTGGGAAAACGGCCTCGACCGCGCTGACGTTCTAAAAGACTGGATCGCTCATGGCGTGCCCGCCGCCGAAGCCGAGGCGCACCGCCGGCTGTTCATCCAGATGCCCGCGTATTCAAGTTTCTATGACGCGCGGCAGATCGACGACCTTGCAGCCTGGATCCTGGCGGAGCAGGTCGGCCGGGCGAGGGTGGGCGGCACACCGGACGATTCCGATTCGCGATCGGCTCCTGCGCCGGGCACGCCGGAGTTTCGCCGCGCCGCCGACCACTTGGCGCGGCAGCACGGTTGCTACAGCTGCCACGGCGAGCAGGGGCAGGGCGGGGTGCGCAACCCTGCCGCCTTCAAAGGCTACATCCCCGGGTTCTTCGGCCGCGATTTTCTCGCCCTGACTGCAGGGGGAGACCGCGAGGAGATTCTTCACTGGATCGACACCGGGCGTGGACGGCATCTCGAGTCCGGCTGGCTCGGCCGGCTCGCCAAACATTTTGGAGATTCCCAGGCGATCGGCATGCCCGCTTACCGCGATCGCCTCACGGAAGCCGAGAAACAGATGCTCGTGGACTACCTTCTCATGCTCCACCGCGAAGGCCCGCTCGACGCCGCCGGATTCGAGCAGGCTTTGCGCGATCTCACCGCCGACTCTTCCGCCCTTTGATTCCCCAACCATGAAACATCTCCCGCGATTCACTCCCGTTCTTCTCCTCAGCCTGCTGGTTGCTCCGCTGCACGCTGATCAAAGTGTGGAGAAGCTCCTCCCTTTGCCGTCCCATGTGCGCGAGATCTTCAACCAAAGCTGCGTGCTGTGCCATGGAGAGGTGATCGACGGCAAACCCGAGATCCGCGAAGACCTCGACCTGAGCACCGACGAGCAGATCCGCGCGACCCTCGCTGACGCCGAGACGCTCCGCGAGGTGATCTCGACAGGCGAGATGCCGCACGATGCGAAGCTCTCGTTCCGCCTCCGTAAGCAGCCCGAGATGCAGAACCGCCTGAAGCAGCTCAAAGCCGACTACGACGCCAACGGCAGCCAGCAAAAACTCCTCTCGTGGATGGAAAGCGTCCTCGGCCCCGCGCCCGAGAAGCAGCCTGGCACCGAACGCAAAAGCAAAAAATCGGAATAAGCCGGAATCGAGAGAGCGAAACGGTGGCGTCCACCGTTTCTCCCCGACTCGGTGCGGACAATGCGGTGACGCGATCCGCGCTCGGTCCCGACTCGATGCGGATCTTGGCTCGACCCATGCCGCACCTTGTCCCGACCCGGTCCGGACCAAGTCCCGACTCGATCCGCACCGTGGCACGACTCGGCGCGAACATAGGCGTGAATCGGCGCGGATGGGGCATGACCTGGGCTTCGCCGGATAGGGACGTCTCTCCACGACGTCCGCTCGAACGGTGAGCAGGGCGCCGTGTTCTCCCGCG
Source organism: Verrucomicrobiota bacterium (assembly GCA_023410155.1). Lineage (GTDB taxonomy): Bacteria > Verrucomicrobiota > Verrucomicrobiia > Opitutales > Opitutaceae > Opitutus. Next base: position 10,876 of record JAEYQF010000031.1, read on the forward strand.
CAGCCGAGCCCGACCGCGTCGCCCGTAGCAACGTCAACGATTGGCTGACGTTGTTCATACTCGGTTTACTGCACCTCTCGTGTGCGGCGGGCTGGCGGGGCTGCGGGGCGGCCGAATGGGGACAAAAGAAAACCGCCGCGGATCAGAGTCGCG
>JAEYQF010000046.1 GCA_023410155.1 Verrucomicrobiota bacterium
CGACGAAAAGAGCGTCGATTCAGCTCAACATGTTCGCCGATGCCTTCGCGAACTATGGCAGCGCGCTCGCCGAAAACGCCCTCGTGCTCGTGCAGGGCAACATCATCGTCAACCAGGAGGGCGCTCGTGTGAACGTGAAGGAGTGCTACCCGCTCGACGTAAAGGTCAGCGGCCTCGTCCGCAAAGTGATTTGGCTCCTCCACCCGCATCACCCCGATCTGCCCGACTTCCTGCGCCAGCTCCGCGAAACGCTAAACAAACAAGTCGGTGACACCCGCGTGGAGTTCGCCTTCGTGTTCGACGGCCGCGTCGCCCCTTACGCCGAAGCGAGCACCGCGCTCACTTGGAAGGTCAACGCGCAGACGTTTCAGCAACTCCGCGGCCACCCCGCGGTGCTCGGTGTGCAGATCGACACGCGCACGCTCGAGCTCGTCCAAGACCGCCGCTGGTCCAAGCGCGGCTAAGTTCCCGCCGGCGCTGCCTCGCCGCTCGTGCTCTTGCTCCTGATCGTGCTCGACTCCACCCGAGCCGGAACACCCGAGCACGAGTAAGAGCACGATCGCGATCACGGAGCCCCGCGCCGATTTGCGGAGGATTAGGCGGTGCCCGCCTCGCCCGCTTTCTCGTTTCCCTTTCCCGCGATTCCCGTCTTTGGTGGCGGCTTCATGTTCGATTCCGCCACTTATAACAACGCTGCCCGCGTGCTCTCCACGATCGCGCCCGACCTGCCCGCGGATGCCGCGCTGCGTAAGTATCTGGGCCTTTCGCGCCGGCTCGGCCCTCGCGAAAAACGCGCGATCAGCCGCGCCGTTTTCACCTATTTTCGCTGGCTCCGCTGGGTCGACGAGAAAGCCTCGGCTCAAAAACAACTCGAGCAGGCCGCCACGCTCCAGGAGCGTTTCGGGCGGGATCCCAAATCCATCAAACCCGAGACCCTCGCGGTCCGCGCCGTGCCCGATTGGTTGCGCGAGGAGATGGAGCTGCCGATCCCCTTTCTCCAGCAACTCCAGCGCGAGCCCGCTCTCTGGCTCCGCGCCCGTCCTGGAAAAGCGGATACGCTCGCGTCCGCACTTGGTCACTGCGAACGCACCGAGCTTGCTGCCGACGCGCTGCGGTTCGGCGGCATGAAGGATCTCTTCGTCACCCCCGAGTTTCATCAGGGCGCTTTCGAGATTCAGGATCTCGCCTCGCAACTCGTCGGCCTCGCTTGTGCGCCGAAGCCCAAAGAAACTTGGTGGGACGCCTGCGCCGGTGAAGGCGGCAAGACGCTCCACCTGGCCGACCAGATGGAAAACAAGGGCCTGATTTGGGCGACCGATCGCAACCCGCGCCGACTCGAAACCCTCAAACGCCGCGCCGCCCGGGCGAAGCTCTATAATTTCCGCACCGCCCTCTGGGACGGCTCCGCGCGCCTGCCCAACAAAACCAAGTTCGACGGCATCCTTGTCGACGCCCCCTGCAGCGGCGTCGGCACGTGGCAGCGCAATCCGCACGCGCGATGGAGCACCTCCCCGGACGACGTGCGCGACCTCGCCCGCACGCAGCTCGCGTTGCTCAATCACGTGGTCCCAGCCCTGAAACCCGGCGGTAAACTCATCTACTCCGTCTGCACGCTCACGCGCGCGGAAACGACCGCGGTCGCAACAGCCTTTTCCGAAGCGCATCCGGAGCTCACGCCACTTCCACTCCTCGGACGCGCCGAGTCGCAGCTCACGCTGTGGCCCCACGAACTCAATGCCAACGGCATGTTCCTCGCCGCGTGGCAGCGTCCCGCTTGATTCGCACCACAGAGGCACAGAGGGCACGGTGAAAAGCAGGGATGAAATCGACCCGACTTTGTCCGCACGGATCAGCTCTGTGATCTCTGTGCCTCGGTGGATCACACCTGACCAGCATGCCGTCAAAAGGGAAAATCTCCGCCGCCACGGTTCGCGCCGACTTCAATGACCTCACGGCCGTGATGCACTACGCCCGGGCCGCGCACGATCTCGGCCTGTGGGAATCCGAGCGCATCCTCATCGAGCGCTTCTTCACCGACAAAAACGCTCCGCTGCTCGAGGCAGGCTGCGGCGCCGGCCGCGTGACGCTCGGTCTCTGGTCGCTCGGTTATCGCAATCTCACCGCCTTCGACTTTGCCGAGGAACTGCTCGACCAAGCCCGTGCCCTCGCCGCCGAACGCGGCGCCGACACCGGCCCCGCCGCCATCCGCTTTCTCCACGCCGACGCCACCCAGCTCCATGCGACCAAGACACAACGTCACCTAATAGATGACGTTACGTTTGGCGGTGCGCTCTTCCTGTTCAACGGCCTGATGCAGATTCCCGGGCGCGAGAACCGCAGGGCGGCGATGCGCGAGTTGCATCGCGCGTGCGCTCCGGGCGCGCCGTTTCTTTTCACCACGCACGATCGCGACAGTTCGTCCACCGAGCGCGCGCTTTGGCGACTGGAGCGTGTGCGCTGGGAACGCGGCGAGCAGGACCCGAAGCTTCTCGAGTTCGGTGACCGCTATTTCGAAGAAGAAGGCACTGGCCGCACTTTCATGCACCTGCCGAACCGCGCGGAGATTCTCGAAGATCTCGCCGCGACCGGCTGGACGCACGAGTTCGACACGATGCGCAGCAAACTCTCGCGCGAGTCCAAGCCCGTGCGCGATTTTTCCGACGAATGCCGATTCTGGCTGGCGCGTCGGGCCTGATTGCGCTGGCCGGCGCACCTTTCGCGTCTGGAAATGTCTGAGCCTGCACACCAGCCTGCACCCGATGCGACGGTTTCTCCTCCCCCTTGCCCTGTTGGCCTCTTTCTGCGTTGCCGCCCGCGCAGAACCTGAGTTCCCGGAAATGGGTCCCGACATTTACGACGCCCGCGCCAGCGGCGCTGCACTGGTCGATGCCGCCGTGCGTGAGGCGAAGGCGGCGGGAAAGCACGTGCTCCTCGACTTCGGGACCAACTGGTGCGTCTGGTGTCGTCGTCTCCATCACACTCTCACCACCCATGCGGAGGTCCAAGCTGCGCTGCAAAAGGACTACGTCTTCGCGATGATCGACCTCAACACGAGGAAAGGCGTGAAGCGCAACGCCGACCTCGACGCACGTTACGGGAACCTCCTGAAGCACGGCATCCCCGTGCTCGTGGTCCTCGACGGTGATGGCAAGCAACTCACCACGCAGGAGACCGGCGAACTCGAGAACGGAAGAGACGGCCACGATCCCGGGAAAATCATCGCCTTCCTGGAAAAGTGGGCGCCTCGCAAATAGGTCGCCCCCTCCACGGCGAGCCGCGTGCCGCCCATTCCACGCTCGATCCCGAGTCGCGCCCGCGTCCGGACCGACTCGTGCCAAGGTGCAGACATGGTCGCGACCAAGTCCGCACCGACCCGCGCCTGAGTTGGGCTCGACACGATCGCCGGAACGGCCGCTCCGGTGGGCACGGCGCTCCGCTGCCGTCCGAAATGATCGATCTTTCGTAGTGCCCAGGCGGGCGTCTCGATCGCACCGCCTACCGCTCTCCACCCGCGGACTTGCCCCACCGCCGCGACCTCCTAGCGTCGTGCGCTCATGTCTTATGTGCTGACTGATCGCCACTGGCTCTGGATCGCCGCGGAGTTCTACACCGTGGCGTTCCTGGTTGGCACGTTTTCGCTCATGCGCGGCGGCAAGCACGCGCACGCGATCACCTACGTGCTCACGGCGCTCGGCTACGTGATCCAGCTTTACGGGTTGGGGCTTCGAGGTCGCGCCGTCGGAGGCTGTCCGTTGGGCAACACGTTCGAGGTTTTCCAGTTCACCGCGTGGTCCGCGATCTCGCTCTACCTGCTCGTCGGGGTGCGGTTTCGCTCCAGCCTGCTCGGCTATTTCACCGCGTGTCTCGCCGCGGTGCTGACGCTCACGTCGCTGCTCATCCCCGGCTGGGACGAAACCCGCCGCGCCAATATCTTCGGCGGCAATGCCTGGATCGAGTTCCACGCGGCCATCGCGCTTTTCAGCTACGGCGTGTTTGCATTGCTCGCGCTCACGTCGGTGATGTCACTCCTGCGCAACTACTCGCTCAAAGCGAAAAACCTCGGCGGCTGGTTCGCGTTTCTGCCCTCGGTCATCGATCTCGATCACATCAATCTGCGGCTGCTCGTCACCGGCGTGGTGTTGATGACCCTTTCGCTCGGCGTCGGCGCAGTCTGGTGGGTGCGAGATTTCAGCACCGTCAACGGGCTCAAGCTCGCGTTCACGATCGCGGTCTGGGTCGCGTATGCCGTTGTCCTCGTTTTTCGGATACGCGGGCAACTGCTCGCGGGTCGGTTCGCGTGGACCTGCGTGGCGCTGTTCTTGTGCGCCCTGCTTTCGCTCGGCGCCGTGGACCGCAGCCGCAACCCCGAAAAGGCGCCCGATGCGGCAGGAGTGTCGGCGCAGCCATGAGCGAAGCGAATCCGACCTTGTTTGTCGTCGGCGCGACGCACCACACCGCGCCCATCGAAGTGCGGGAGAAACTCTCCCTCGGGCCGGAGGGCGCCGAGGCCCTGCAGCGCGAGCTCAAGCACGTCCCCGGGCTCCAGGAGTTCGCGGTCCTGAGCACATGCAATCGCGTGGAGTTCTACGGCGTCGCCGCTTCGCCCGCCGCGGCGGCGCGCGTTCAGGAGTTGTTTTGTGCGCAGCAGCAGTTCGACGTGAGGGACTTCGAGAAGATCAAACTTCACCTCCAAGACGCGTCCGCCGTGCAACATCTCCTCGAAGTCGCGGCGGGATTGAACTCCCAGATGGTCGGGGAAAACGAGATTTTCGGCCAGGTGAAGGATGCCTACGCCGCCGCCCAGGAGCGGCGCGCCGCGGGCCCGGTGCTCAACCGCGTTTTTCAGAAAGCGTTCCAGGCCGCCAAGCTCGCGCGCTCCAGCACCGCGATTAGCGTCGGGCAGGTGAGCGTGGCCAACGTCGCGGTGGATCTCGCGCTGAACATCTTCGGCAGTCTCGAGGGCGCGCGCGTGCAGGTGCTCAGCGACGGCCTGGCCGCCGGCGACGTGTCGACGGTCAGCGTCGACCACGCGGTCAGCATCGAGCCCTTCCTCGCCAACCAGGTGGAGGTGCTGAAGGGCCCGGCCAGCCTTCTCTATGGCAACGGGGCCATCGGGGGCGCGGTCAACGTCGTCGACGGCCGGATCCCCGAAGC
>JAEYQF010000233.1 GCA_023410155.1 Verrucomicrobiota bacterium
CCTCCGCCCGCGTTGCTTATGCACCGGACGTTCGCCGGACCGTTAGAGAATGATAACTCTCCGCGCGGGCCTGAAACACCGTCTCCTGCTCAAACGGCCAGGGCTCTTCCGCCAACTCCCAGCGCGGATGCTCCAGGAAACTGGCCCGAGCGTCGTCGAAATACGGCAGGAAATCCGTCCGAAAATGCACCCGCACGGCCGGATCGCACCGCTCTGCGAGCGCCGTTAGAAACGAGCTCTGAATAATCCGGTGTTTATGATGCCGTTTCTTCGGCCAAGGGTCCGGGAAGAGGATAAACAGCCGTTCAATGGAGACGTGACGAGGCAGGGTGCGGAGGAACAATCGCGCTTCCGCATGGATAAAGTGCAGGTTCGGCAGCTTCGCGCGCTCGCGTTTGCGCATCGCGCGATCAATGCGCTCGCCCACGATGTCGATTCCCACGCAGACCTTGTCCGGGTGCGCAGCGGCATAGGCGGTAAGAAAATGCCCATGCCCGCAGCCAAGTTCCCAAACGAAGCCTTGGGGTGCCTCGCCCGGGAAAATGGACGCGAGGCGTCGCGATACGTCTTCCGTGCGCTCCTCCACGAGCGCGTGATAGGCAGCGGTCCTCGCAGCGTTTTCCATCAGGACCTTTCCTTTCGCTCCCCTGCCCTCTGCGCCTCTATATGGACCATTAAGATGCTGATATCTGCTGGGTTAACCCCACTGATGCGACTTGCCTGACCGAGGCTATGCGGTCTCGTCTCACTTAGCTTCAGCGCACTTTCCTTCCTAAGACCTTTGATCGCCAGGAAGTCCACCCCGGCCGGGATCTTGATCTTCTCAATCTCAGTGAGTTTCGCGATGTGCCGCTCCTCGCGTTCCAAGTAACCACGATAAGCCACACGGTATATAACCTCCTGTTTAACAGGCACTTCTAAGCTCGTGAACTCTTGCGGGAGAATCTCGGTTCCCGCCCCCCGCCGAACATGGTCCGCGAGCGAACCTCCAGCGATGCGCGTTGACTCGAGCTTCTCAATCCAACTCCGAATCGAGTTCCTCTTGCTCTCGATCCTCGCGATCCGCTCCCCCGTTAGCAACCCGTGGGACTTTGCATGCGGGAGCAACCGCAGCTCCGCGCTCCCATGGTTGAACAGCAATCGATGTTCGGCCCGACTGGTGAACATTCGATACGGCTCCCGCGTGCCCTTGGTAACCAGATCGTCGATCAGCACGCCGATATACGCCTCCTGCCGCGTGATGATCATCGGGGCCGCTCCCCTCACCTTGTTCACGGCATTCACGCCTGCGACCAAACCCTGAGCCGCCGCCTCTTCATAACCGGAAGTGCCGTTGATCTGACCCGCGAAAAACAGATTTTCCACCTTCTTCGACTCGAGCGATGCCATCAACTGCGTAGGCGGCGCGAAGTCATACTCCACCGCATACGCTGGTCTCAATAGCACAGCTTCCTCGAGGCCTGGCACACTGTGAACCATCTCCAGCTGGACGTCGAACGGGAGACTTGTTGACAAGCCATTCACATAAAACTCGTTCGTCGCCCTACCCTCCGGCTCGAGGAAAAGCAGGTGCCGCGGCTTGTCCGCGAAGCGCACAAATTTGTCCTCGATACTTGGGCAATACCTTGGTCCCACGCCTTCTATCTCACCGCTATACATCGCGGATTTGTGGAGGTTCTCCCGAACCAGCTCCGCAGTCCGTTCAGTTGTGTGGGTCATCCAGCACGAAACTTGTTCACAACCCGGCCGCCACCCTGCGCGAGTCTCGCCGGTGTGTTCCACGTGGAACAACTCGCCATCACCCCGAGTGTCGTGGAACGCGAAGAAAGTGGGCTCCACGTCGCCTTTCTGCTCCTGCATTCTCGAGAAGTTGATGCTTCGGCCCAGAAGCCGAGGCGGCGTGCCGGTCTTCAGCCGCTGCAGCTCGATACCGGCTTCCACAAAGCTCGCCGAAAGTGTTTTGGCGCTAAAGTCACCCAATCGGCCGCCCTCGTTCTTATTCTGGCCGATATGCATGAGGCCGCGCAGAAACGTGCCCGTGGTGACCACGACGGTTTGCCCACGAAACTCGACATCCAAATTGGTCCGACAGCCGACTACACGACCGCTCTTGAACACCAGACCAGTCACCGTTGCCTGGAAAATCTGCAGATTGGGCTGGAGCTCCAACGTGTGCTTCAGGCGAAACTGATACGCCTTCTTATCACATTGCGCCCGCGGAGACTGAACTGCCGCGCCACGAGATTCGTTCAGCAGGCGAAACTGAATGCCCGTGACATCCGTGTTGATCGCCATTTCACCGCCCAGAGCGTCAATCTCACGCACCATCTGGCCTTTGGCCTGACCACCGATGGCCGGATTGCAGCTCATCTGGGCAATCGTGTCGATATTACCCGTGAGGAGCAGGGTAGAGGCGCCCATGCGTGCCGCCGCCAAAGCCGCCTCCACGCCCGCATGGCCTGCGCCGCACACAATCACCTCGAACGTCTTCTCGCTATAGATCATCGCACCAAGACGGGCAGGGGAGAGGAACTGCTCTCACTTGCCGATACAAAAAGTAGCGAACAGCGCATCCAACATCCGCTCGTTATCCACCCGCCCGGAAATCTCCCCAAACGCCTCAAGCGCTGCCCGCAAGTCGCTCGCCAGCAGCTCCACGGCTCCCCGCTCGGTGATCTTTCGAAAAGCCTGCGCCAACGCCTCCTTCGCCCGCTCCAACGCATGCGCATGTCGTGCACTCACGATCACAAGTTCCTCATTCCCCACCACTTGAAACGATTTCGCGCGCCGCTCGATCGCCTGCGTAAGCTCCTCGATTCCTGCAGCTTGCAACGCTGAGACCCATACGGTCTCGAAACCCTCCAGCCTACCCGAACAAGCAAACCGCCGCGGCAGATCTGCCTTGTTGGCCAGGACCAGAGTCTTCTCCGGCGTGAGCCGGCCAGCGACCAAATCGGGCAGGGGAGCGACCGCTTGTGAGCCGTCCACCACCAGCAGCACAAGGTCCGCTTCACCCAAACGCTCCAGCGTTTTCTCCATGCCGCGCCGCTCCAGTTCTGTCGGCGCAGGGTTCAAGCCCGCCGTGTCGATCAGCCGCACACCATGGGTGCCGACTACGATCTGCTCCTCAATAAAGTCCCTAGTCGTTCCCGCTTCAGGACTTACGAGTGCGCGATCGCGTCCCAGCAAGCAGTTGAGCAAACTGCTCTTACCCACGTTGGGCGCACCGATCAGCACGGTCTTCATGCCCTCACGCAGGATTGCTCCATAGTGACTCGTCGCGAGAAGTCGGGCTGTCCTCCGCTGCAGACCTGCCACGCCGTTCCGCAAAATCTCCACATCCTCCGGAGGCAAATCTTCCTCCGGGAAATCGATATACGCCTCCACGCGTGCGAGAACACCCAACAGTTCGCCGATCGCGGCCTCCATCTCTCGTCCCAGCGCACCCGCGAGCTGCCGATTCGCCGCTTCCAACGCCCGATCGCTCCGCGCGTGGATCAAATCCATCACCGCCTCGGCCTGCGTAAGATCCATCCGCCCATTGAGAAACGCCCGCTGCGTGAATTCACCCGGCCCCGCCGCGCGGCAACCCCGCGCATACAGGTCCTCGAGAATCCGCTGCGCGATGAAGGGGTTGCCGTGACACGAGATCTCCAACGTGTCCTCGCCCGAATACGACTTCGGTCCGGCGAAAAACGTGAACAACACATCGTCCACCACCGCGCCGTGACGATCGCGATAGTCCGCCCGCGACACCTGCCGGGGTGGGGGAGTGCGCCCGAACAATTCGCCAATTAGCCGCTGCGTATCCGCCCCGCTGATACGCAACACCGCCAGCGCGGCGGTGCCCACCGACGTGGCGAGAGCGGCGATCGTATCGGAGTGCGCGGACATGGTCGTCGAAGCCAACAGGCCGCTCCGCCGAGGCCAAGCGCTTTTCCCGCGCCCCCGCCAATCCGCGCACAGGTTTTGCCAAACACAGGGGAGCCTGCCTCCGTTTCCTCGGCGATGATGGCCCGATGACCGCGACCGATCCGATTTCCCTTTTCAGCCAATGGTTCGCCGCCGCGCGCACCGAGGAACTCGATGATCCCACCGCCATGGCTCTCGCCACCGCCGATGCCAGCGGCCGTCCCTCCGTGCGCATGGTGTTGCTCAAGGACTTTGATGAACGCGGCTTCGTTTTCTACACCAACCTCGAAAGCCCCAAGGCCCGCCAACTCGCCGCCAATCCGCGCGCCGCGCTCTGCTTCCATTGGGCGAAACTCGAACGCCAGGTCCGCATCGATGGCGCCGTCGTGCCCGTCTCCGACGAAGAAGCCGACACCTATTTCGCCTCCCGTCCGCGCCTCAGCCAACTCGGCGCCTGGGCCTCACGCCAATCGCAGCCGATGAGCAGCCGCTTCGAACTGGAGCAAGCGGTTGCCGCCGTCGGCCTCCGCTACGCGATGGGCTCCGTCCCGCGTCCGCCGCACTGGTCTGGATTTCGCGTGGTGCCCGACGAAGTCGAGTTCTGGCACCAACGCCCCTTTCGCCACCACGACCGCCAGCGCTTCACCCGCGACAACGGCCAGTGGAAGCACTCGTGGCTCTTTCCTTGAAGCCAAACCTAGTTGCACAGGCAATGGAGCACGCCCGAGAGCACAGAGCGACATGCTGTGACCTCCGCGTGCTCTCGCTGTAGGATAAACGGGTCTGATTCGTGCCAAGGTCCGCACCCGGTCGAGCCAGAGTCTGGCTCGACCCGCGCCCTAATCCTCATCGAGTCGAGACCGTGATCGGCTTCACCCGGGCGCCGTCGCGCACCTGGTCGCCGGGATACACGATCACGCGCTCGCCTTCGCTCAACCCGCCGAGCACCTCCGTCTGCAAACCATTCGAGCGCCCCACGGAAATCGTTTTCAGCCGCGCCCGTCCGCCCTCGAGCACAAAGGTCTGCCATTCGCCTCCCCGCTGAAACAGAGCGCCCGCCGGCACCTGTAGCACGTCGCTGCCTTCCCACGTCACGATGCGCCCCTCCACACGGAAGTTGTCGCCGAGCGTCGCCCGCTTTTCCACCGGATCGACGAAATCCACGACCACGTAAACCCGCTGCTCCTCCACCCCGAGCGCGGAGATCTTCGTGAAAGCCGACGGTTCGACGAGTCGCACGCGCGCTTCAAGCGGGTAGGCACCCCCCCACTGCTCGATCCACACCCGCGCGCCGGGCCGGATCGCGACCCCATCCCGTGACAGCACTTCGATCCGCGCCTCGAGATCCGTTTCGTCGCCGACCTCCAACAAATCAAAACCCGCCGGCACCACGCGCGCGCTCTCCTGATAAACGCGGAGGATTTTTCCGTTCACCGGCGACGTGATCACCAGTGGCTCCACATTCGCCGCCGATCCACCTGCGCCACGCGTAACCACCGCGCGCGCCTGCTCGAGCTCGAATTCCGCCACACGCAACGCAAACTCCGCTGCGCGTTCCTCCTGTTGTCCTGCCACCGCGCGCATTTGCGCCGACTCCAGCTCCTGCGGCGAAAGCACTTCGCGCGAGAAAAGTTTCTGCGCTCGTTCGTAGTCTGCGGTCGCGAGTCTCGCCGCGGCCGCTGCCCGTTGGCGTTGCGCGAGCGCGGCTTCGCGCGCCGCCTCGGCCCCGCGCACGCGTGCCTCCGCTTGCGCGAGTGTGCGTGTATCCAAAAAGTCAGCACCGCTCGTCTCGAGCACCGCCAGCGGAGTTTCGCCCGCGCGCGCCGCCGCCCCGGCTTTCCAGTCGATGCGACGCAACTGCCCTGAAACGGGCGCCGAGATCACATAGCGATTGCGCACACGCGTCATGCCTTCCTCGCTCACGCTCACGACCAGTTCGCCGCGCGACACCACCGCGGTCTCCACCGGAAGCGGCTTCGGCCACAAGCCGAGCACGATCAACCCGACCAGCGCGATGGCGCCGAACCAGATCCAGCGGCGCGGGCGACCGCGCGCCTCAGTCTTGGGGGCAGGGGAGGAGGAGGACGTTGCACTCATGGAGAGAAGGAAGAATTAGTCGCGCGCCTTGAGGGCGCTGACGAGATCGAGCTGGTTGAGCTTCCGTGCGGCCAGCAGCGCGGACAAGAGCGACGCCACCGCGACGATCAGCACGGCGAACGCATAATTGCCGCTGGTCAGAATCACCGGCAGTCGCACGAATTCCGTGTTTACCGTCTGGATGATCGCGGTCGCGAAGCCCGAGCCGACGAGCAAGCCCACCGGCATCGCAATCAGCGTGAGAATCACGAGTTCGCTCACGAGCACCGCGGCGACCTCGCGCTGCGTGAAACCCACCACGCGCAACGTCGCGAGCTCGCGCCGCCGTTCGGAGAGCGAGATGCGCGCGCTGTTATACACGATGCCAAATGCCACGACCGTCGCGAAGGTCAGGTAGATCTTTTGAAGCAGCCCGATGCTCTCGGCGGTCGTCTTTCGAAAGCTCCCGCGGATGTTATCCTTGATCACGACGCTCGCGACGCGCGGCACCTTCTTCATCGTGGCGAGGAAACGCGCCCATTCGCCGCGCGCGACGGTGAGATACGCGCCGTTCATCCGATCGCCGTCACTGAGCGCGCGATTGAGCGCGTCGAATTCCATGAATGCCGCCGTGCCGGCGAAATCCTCGGAGAGCGCCGCTACCGGCACCGAGAAAATCGGACGCTCCCCCTCCAGCACGCGCACGGTGATCTCGTCGCCCAACTTCACTCCAAGCACGTCCGCGAGTTTGGCCGAGAGCACGATGCCGTGGGACGGCAACATGATCTGTTTCTCATCGGGACCGATCACGCGATTGAGCACCGCTTCGGCAGACACACCCGTGAGTCCGATGCGCCGCATGCGATTTCCTGCGCGCAGCTCCACCGCTGCCGCGCGCACCGGCTCCGCGTGAATGACGCCAGGCAAACTGCGAAATTCCGCCAGCGCACGCACGGGACCCGGCTCGATCATCGAGACGAACACCGTGTGCCGCTGCAGGAGGTCCCATTGATAATCGAGCACGTAGTCGATGCCGTCGCGAAGCGCGCTCGGCACGACGAGAATGCCCGTCGCGAGCGCGAGCGCCGCGCACGTGAGCAGTGCACGAAACGGACGCCGCTCGATGTTGCGCAAAGCCATGCGCAGCGACACCGAAAGCCTCGATGCGAATCCGAGGCGCTCCGCCACCGACGCTCGAAAGTTGGCCGGCGGCTCTGGCCGCATCGCCTCCGCTGGCGGCAATCGCACCGCCGTGCGCACCGCGCCCCACACGCCGGTAATCGCCGCCAACGCACTCACCAGGACCGCGGCCACCAGCACGTTTTTCGCGAGCAGGAATTCCAGCGCCGGAAATCGGAAAAAGAGATGATACATCTCCACCAACCGATGCCCGAGGGCGAAGCCGCCGACTGCGCCAAGCACCGTGCCCACGACCACGATCGCGAGTGCGAACCGGAAATAGTGCCAGCCGACCTGCGCGTTGCTGAAGCCACACGCCTTGAGCATGGCGATCTGTTCGCGCTGCAGCGTGATCTGTCGGCCCATCACGGCGTTGGTCATGAACGCCGCCACGCTCAGGAATACCAGCGGGAAACCGATCGAGAGGCCCTGCAGGACACGGATCTCGTCGCGCAATCGCGTGTGCGACGGATGCGCTTCGCGACCATACGCGCCGCGGCCACCGTAGGGTTGCAGCACGCGATCCACCGCCGCGATCACCGCCTCCTCCGCCGCGCCCGGCGCCAGCGAGAGCGAGAGATTGTTGAACGCACCGTCGAGATTGCTCGCGGTCGCGAGCTCCTTGTAAGGCATCCAAAATACCCCGTAGGTGCGATTGTCCGGCAGCGCTGCGCCCGGCGGCGCTTCGAAAACGAACTCCGGTGAAAGCACGATGCCGGCGATGCGGAAGGTCTGTTTCCGTCCGTAGAGGATCGCCGAAATCGCGTCGCCCGGCTTCAGCCCGTGCGCGCTGGCGAACGCTTCGCCGACGAGAATTTCTCCGGGCGAGCCGCGACCGGTGAGAATGCGGCCGCTCCGCAGATAAAGGCGATTGAGCACGAGATCGCCTTCTTCCGGCAGCGATTGGATCAACCCCACCGCCGGCTCCGGCATGCCGGGAATGTCGAGCGTCGCCTGCAGGGCGATGCCAGTCTCCACGCGCGCCACGCCAGGAATCGCCGCGATGCGCTCGGCGACTGACTCCGGAGCGCGTTTCAAACGCACGAACACGTCCGCAAAACGATGCTCGCGGTAATACGTGTCCCGCGTCGTCTCGAGCGAGAGGATCAGCGAGCGCGTCATGATCATCATCGCCAGTCCGCACGCCATCACGAGCGCGACCGCGAGCGCCTGCGATTTGATCGCGCGCAGATCGCGCAGGAGCTTGCGATCGAGGAGACTCATGCAGCGACCTCCGCCTCACTCCGTCCCCGGCCTGGTAATTGTTCTCTTTCGCGTTCTCGGATCAGCAGGCGAGAGCGAGAACGACGAACGAAAACGATTTCGTGCGGAGACATCGTTCAGCGGGTTTTCACCACTGCAACCCGCGCACCGGCTTGCGGTGAGAATTGCGCTGCTCGTGCACGATCTTGCCGTCGCGCATCGAGAGCACGCGATCGGCCATGTCGGCGAGGATGGCGTTGTGCGTGATGATCACCGCGAGGGTTCCGAGCTCGCGGTTGATGTGCTCGATCGCCTCGAGCACGGTGATTCCTGTGTGCACATCGAGCGCGCCTGTCGGCTCGTCGCACAAAAGCACTTCCGGCCGTTTCGCGG
>JAEYQF010000082.1 GCA_023410155.1 Verrucomicrobiota bacterium
CTTACTGTCCCACCAGCTTGAGCTAGCGGGCAGTGTAGCCAGACCGACAGGGCCGGACCGTGCGGGTTCCGCAGGGCCAAAAAAGTTTTGGTCTTTTTTTGCCAGCCGCCCGCGGCGCCACTTCCGCAGACCGCAGCGCACACTTGAGGTGTCGGTTTTGCAGACTGGCCGCTTCGGCATTTCTTTGGTCGATTCCGACATTCCGACCCGCTAAGCCTCCCATCTTTCCATGTCGAAGCTCCCCGCACCTGCTCCAACCGCCAGCACTCCCACCGGCGGCAAGATCACTGATTTGGAAATCAAGGACGCGCACCTGATCTTCGGCTCAGCGTGGCGTCATCTCGAAGCGGAGATCGGCCGCGATTACCTGCGTTTCCCCAAGGAGATCATCCTGCTCGGCGGCGCCCCTGGCGCCGGTAAGGGCACCAATACCAACTTCATCGCCAAGACCCGCGGCCTCACCTGCCCACCCATCGTGATGAGCGCGTTGCTCGATTCCCCCGAGGCGCGACGCCTGAAGGACGCGGGCAACATGGTCGGAGATCGCGAGGTCGTGACCCTGCTGCTGAAGGAGTTGCTCAATCCGATCTACCGCGACGGCGTCATCCTCGACGGCTTTCCCCGCACGCGCGTGCAGGTGGAATGCTTGAAACTGCTCGTGGACAAGATGCATGGGCTCCGTCGTGAGTTTCTGAATACACCACTGAGCATCCACTTCCGGCACCCGACCGTTCACATCATGGTGCTGTTCGTGGACGAAAAGGAGTCGATCGCCCGTCAATTGAAACGCGGCAAGGAGACTCTGATTCACAACGAGGAGGTCACCCGCACCGGCGTGGGCGACCTGTGGGAAGACCGTGCCACCGATCACGACGAGGGTCTCGCGCAACGCCGCTACCGGGTGTTCAAGGAGCAGACCTGGGACGCGCTCCAGTCGCTCAAGGAGATCTTCCATTACCACTTCATCAATGCCCAGGGTCCCGTCGCCGAGGTGGAGCAGAATATTCTGCGCGAGCTCGAATACCAGAGCACGCTCGAGCTCGACCCGCGCACGGTCGATCGCCTGCGCAACATCCCGGTGGCCAGCGAGCTCATCGTGCACGCCCGACAGGAGATGGTGAAACGGCTCGACAGTTACGAGTTTGGCCAGCCCGAGCTATTTGCCCAAGTCGTCGCCTTCGTTCAGCGCAAGGTCATGCCGATCGTGCTGCGCCATTCGATTTCGGGCGTGGCGCAGATCAACACCGAGGACGCCCTGCTCACCGACCCGACCGCGCTCGCCATGCTCATCGATATCTTCTCGGAGCGCGGCTACCACGCGGTGGTCGATGTGCATCGCATCGAGGTGCCGGAGAAGTTCGATGTCGCCACCGGCCAGATCACCTGCCGAGTGAAGAAGGTCTTCCGCATCCAGATCAGATTCCAAGGTTCGGAGATCCGCCGAGGCTGAGGATCTTGGAATCTCGATTTTTGATTCTCGATATTTGACTGGGCTGACCTGAGCCGCGGCAGAGTGCGGACCGGGACGGGACGATGGCCGGACCGGCTCGCGCGAACGCGCGCCACGAATCCCCTTCAAGGTGCGGACCGAGTCTTGGCGGATGCCGCTTGGGCTCGCACCATAGTTGCCATCGAACATCTCGTCACTCGTAGCGCAGCGCTTCGATCGGATCGAGGGATGACGCTTTCCAAGCGGGATAAAATCCGAAGCCTACGCCGATGCCGGAGCAGACAATCAAGCCGACCGCGGCCCAGTCCCAAGGGAAGACGATCGACGCACTCATGGAAATCGCCAGAGCGTTGCCGGCGGCCACACCCAACAAGATGCCGGCAAGGCCGCCGACGAGGGAGATCACCACCGACTCAACAAGGAACTGCGTGAGGATGCTCACCTTCCGTGCGCCGATCGATTTGCGAATGCCGATCTCCTTTGTGCGCTCGGTCACACTCACGAGCATGATGTTCATGATGCCCACGCCCGCCGCGAGCAGCGCGATGGCGCTGATCACAAACGCGCCCGCGCGCACCGCATCGGCGACTTTTCCGAAAGCGGCGATGAGCGAGTCATTGGAGTAGAGCTCGAAGTCGTTTTCGTCTTCAGGTTTCAGGCCGCGAACGATGCGCATCGCGGTCACGGCTTTGTCGAGCGTCGCGTTATAAACCATCTGCGACGGAGATTGCGTGGCGATGTTGATCGTGAATTTCTCCGGGCCGAAATCCATGAGGAAGCGGGTGATGGGCACGATCACGATGGTATCCTGGCTCTGGCCGAAGGACGTGCCCTTTTCCGCGAACGTGCCGATCACCGTATAGGTGCGGCCGCTGACTTTGATCTGCTTATCGAGCGGCGATTCGGAGGGGAAGAGCCGTTGCACGACATCGCGACCGATGATCGCGACCGGCCGATTGAGTTCGAGGTCCGCGCCGGTGAAGTTGCGGCCGGTATCGATGGAATACTGATTGGCGGTCAGGAAGTGTTCGTTGCTGCCGCCGAACGTGATGCCGGGCGTCGTCTTGCGGTTTTCGTAAACGGCTTGGGCGGTGCCGTCTTGGTGGAAAACCTTGAGACAAATCACCTCCGACACGCCCTCCATGAGCTGCATGTAGCGCTGCGCCTGCGCGAGGGAGATGTTGCGGCGCGATTCATATTTGTGGCGATTCTCCCCTCCCGCTTGGAGGCCGGTCGGCCATTTCCCGAACTGAAACATGTCGGACCCGAGGAAACTCAGTCCGCTCTCGATCGAGCCGCGGAGCGCAGACACGGTGGTCATCACGCCGATCACGGAGAACACGCCGATGGTGATGCCGGCCATCGTGAGGATGGAGCGGAGTTTATTCACCCCGAGCGACCCGAAGGCCATCAGCAAGATTTCGCGGAAGAGCATGGCGATATCACTCGTAACGAAGAGCGACGACGGGATCGAGGCGCGAGGCGCCCCACGCCGGCGCGAAGCCAGAGACGATCCCGGTGACCACCGACACGCCCATGCTGAGAAGCACGAGCGCGCTGGAAAACTCGACCGGCAGACTCGGCATCGCCGCCCGCACGATCACGATCGCGGCAAAGGTGAGCGCGAGCCCGACGGCCCCACCGATGAGGCAGATCGACACGGCCTCGATGAGAAACTGCAGCAGGATGGTGCGCCGGCGTGCACCCAGCGCCTTGCGCGTGCCGATCTCCTTGGTGCGTTCCTTCACGCTGACGAAAGTGATGTTCATGATCCCGATCGCGCCGACAAAGAGCGCCAGTCCCGTGATGAACAACCCGGCGAGCGCGATGCCGGATTTGACCGGGTCGAGCTGCGCCTTGAAGGCCTGCTGTTGGTTGATCGAGAAATTGTCGCGCTCACCGGGGAGCTGGCCGCGCACCCGGCGCATCGCGCCGACGAGTTCCTCGCTCGCGTCGAGCAGGCGGTCCTTGTCGCGCACCTTCACGCGCAGCTCGGCGCCGTTGTATCCAATTCCGAAATACTTCCGGTAGGCAGCGAGGGGCATGATCGCCTGCGTGTCGAAGCTGAACAGGCCGAGAAACGAACCCTGCTTGGCCAGCACGCCGACCACGGTGAACGGCTGGCCCCGAATCAACACCGTCTGGTCGAGTGGCGACCGGCCCGGAAAGAGCGCCTCCGCCACGTCGAACCCGAGCACGCACACCTGACGGCCGGCCGCCGCCTCGGTTTCCGTGAAGAGACGGCCTTCCTCGAAATCACCTGACATGAGCCGCGAATAGTCCGCCGTCGTGCCGAACACGAAGACTCCGCTCACCTGATTCTCTCCGGCTTTCACCGCCGCTCCGCGGGCCACGACCGGCACTGCCAGTTCCAGCAGGGAGTTGGGCGTGCTCTCAATCACGCGATTGAGGTGGTCCGCGTCTTCGGGGAGAATCTTGGGGCGGTTCTGATAATTCCACCAATCCTCGACCGGCCCCCATGGCCATTTCTGCACGTAGAGCACGTCGTCGCCAAGCATCGCGAGGCTGTTCTGAAACCCGATGTCGATCCCGCGAATCGCCGTGCCCATGAGCGTCACCGCCACGATGCCGATGATGACGCCGAGTGCCGTGAGCACCGAGCGCATCTTGTTCGCCAGAATCTGCGCGAACGCGATGCGGAAGGACTCGGTGAGCTCGTAGATGAGAACCTTCATCGGATTTTCGATTTTGGACTCTCGATTTTCGATTCCTCGCGTTGGCGAGAGAGCGTGCGGCGGGACGCCACCATGATAGCGGTGAGTTCGTGCGCTTCCTGCAGCAGGGAATCGAGCTGTGAAACTGGCACCAAGCCGTGCTCGCCCATCATCTCCAGCCGGAAGGCCGATTCGTCGGCCTCCTCTTCCACCACCGCCAGTTTCGAAACCATCTCGGCCGTCGATCGCGAACGGCACGCGGCGCGATAGTTGGCTCCGACCGAAGTCGCCGAACCTCCCAGCTGGCCGACGAGCACGCGCCCCGAGCGACTGTCAGGCATCGCGTCAATCAGCTTCAGAACGCGCAGCTCGAATGCCTTCGTTCGTTGCTTAAGCTCCGTCTCATTCATGGCCGCATCGAAAATCGAGAATCCAAAATCGAAAATCACTGCACTGCTTCGTCGCTCTCGATGAGGCCGTCACGAAGACGGACGATGCGGCGGGCGTGCCGGGCAATGTCCTCCTCGTGCGTGACGACAATCAGCGTGTTGCCGGCCGCGTAGAGATCCTCGAAGAGCGCCATGATCTCGACACCGGTTTTTGAATCGAGATTACCCGTCGGCTCATCGGCCAGGATGATGGAGGGACTGTTCACGAGGGCGCGAGCGATCGCGACGCGCTGCCGCTGTCCGCCGGAAAGCTCGTTGGGCTTGTGGTGAACCCGATTGGCCAGGCCGACGTTCTCGAGCGCGAGGCGCGCGCGTTCACGGCGATTTTGCGGCGCCACGCCGGCGTAGATGAGCGGCAACTCGACGTTGTGCAGCGCATCCGACCGCGGGAGCAGGTTGAAGGTCTGGAAAACGAAGCCGATCTCCTTGTTGCGGATCGCGGCGAGTTCGTCGTCGTCCATGTCGGCGACGTTCTTGCGGTTGAATTCGTAGCGGCCCGCGGTCGGCGTATCGAGGCAGCCAAGCATGTTCATCAACGTGGACTTGCCGGAGCCCGACGGGCCCATGATCGCGAGATACTCGTTGCGCCGGATCTGCAGGGAAACTCCACGCAGCGCGTGAATCGTCTCTGCGCCCATGCGGTAGAGCTTGGTGACGCCCTCGATCTCGATCACGAGATCGCCGGCCGGGCGCGTGATCCGAGGAGCGGAAGATGGAGCCGACGGAGGAATCATGATGGTCCAGGCGGGCAGCAGCAGCGGGAAAGCGCGGCGAAACCGCTTACTTCTTCTCCTCGGATTTGCGCGGTTTCTCGAGCTGCACCTTCATGCCATCCTTCAGGCGTCGGCTGATCGCGGCGTAGCTGCCGGAGACGACCTCCTCGCCCTGCTGCACACCGCTCTTGATTTCGATGTGCGTGTTGTCGGCGATGCCCGTTTCGACGGGCTGCATCTTGACCGTATCGCCGGCCTTGATGAACACGACCCGCTGCAGCTTGTCGCGATTGCGCCGGGCGTCGTCGCGCTCCGTGGTGACTTCGAGGGCGTTGCCCGATTTCTCCTGCGCTTCCTTGGCCTTCTTCTGCTGGAGTTCGTCCGACGTGAGGCCGCCCTCGGCGCGGACGGTGACGCTTTGAATCGGCACCGCGACGACGTTTTCCACCGTCTGCGTTTCGATATCGGCAGTGGCGCTCATGCCGGGGCGTAGTTGCACGTCGCGTTCGCCGATGCGGATCTTCACGAGAAAATTGGTCACTTCATCGCTGACGCTGCCGGCAGCCTGCGCGGCGCCGCCGCTGCCCGAGGCGCCGGAGTTCAGCGCGGAACTGCCGATCTCGCGCACCGTGCCGGTGAGTTTGCGACCGGGATAAGCATCGATGGAGATGATCGCGCGGTCGTCGACCTTCACATTGACGATGTCGTTTTCGTTCACCTTCACGCGGAGTTCCATGTCTTCGAGGTTGGCCACGCGCATGACTTCGGTGCCGGTGAACTGACCTTGCGCCACCACGCGCTCACCGACTTCGCTGCTGAGCGAGCTGACGGTGCCGTCCATCGGGGCGAAGATCACGGTCTTGCTCAGCTGATCGCGCACCTGATTGAGCGTGCCCTCGGCGCTGCGGATCTGGGCAAGGGCGTTGTCATAGTTGGCCTGCGCCACATCGAGCGCGGTCTTGGCCGAGATGTAGTCAGAATCAGAGATGAGATTCTTGCGGTAAAGGTCATCGGCCCGACGATGGTCCTCCTGAGCTTTGGCGAGCTGCGCCTTGCTCTGCACCGCGGAGGCCTTGGCGCCGACGAGCGAGGCTTCCTGCTGCTCGGCGAGGGCTCGGTAGTAGTCGGGTTTGATCCTCACCAGCACGTCGCCTTTCTTGACCGACGCGCCCTCCTTGAACGGCAGGGCGATGATCTCGCCGGCCACCTCGGGTGAGATTTTCACCTCGACCTCAGGCTGCACTTTACCAGTCGCGGTGACGACCTGCGTGATGGTTTTCACCAAAGCCTTCTCGGTGGTGACCGAAACTCCCTGCTCCTTGCCCTTCGCGGAGTTCTTCGCGACGACGGCGAGCACGACGATCAGGACCACGGCGAGGATGATGAACCATTTCGCCTTGGACTTTTTCTTGGGCAGTGGGGTGGAAGGGAGCGGAGCAGCCGGTTTCATAGCATCAGGAGGAGCACGAGAATTCAGGATGACCGCTTGCCTGATCAACTGGCAAGCGCGGGACCCGTTCGCTCAAAACACGTGTGGAGGGACCCACAACGGTCCCTCCACACAACACAACTGATTACTACGAACGGGGCAGAACAAATAGCCGCGCCGCGGGAAGAAAACCTCGTTGCGACGAAACGCCGCGCCTTCGCGCCGAAGCGCACCGGCGCCGCGGTCGAACGAAGGGTTTCCATCACCGTGGCTGGCATCCATCCACAACACGGGCCGGTCCAGGAAAGTTACACGCTTTTTGGATGAATGGCCGGCCGCGTGGATGGGCGGGACAGCGCAGTTCACCTACGAAAAAGAGCCGGGGCACAGCGCACCCCGGCTCGACCAAAGCCCCTTCGCGGCGTGACTCAGAAGGTATAGCGCGCCGTCACGTAGAAGAGCCGCCCGATCGGGCTGAACTCGGTGATATCCGCGTTCGAATAGGTGTCGTAGGTGGCGGACTTGGTCGGAAACCGGTTGGCGATATTGTTCACCCCCACGGTCACCTTGAAGCCGTCCAGCCACTTCGAACTGCCCTTGAAGTCATAGGAGAACGCGACGTCGAAGACCGAATACGACGGAATGCGCTGCTGGTAGTCGGGCAGGAAGTCCGGCGTCCACGTCGTCTCGCGCATCGAAGTATAAAACGTGTGCCCCACCTCGAGGGTGAACGGCTCGAGTTCGTAGCCGATCACGTTGTAGCTGCGCACGCGGGGGATGCTGCCATTCAAACCCGTCACCAGACCGGCCGTCTCCGTGTAAGGCGCGCCCGGTGCGACCTGGATTTTAAACTCCGCGTAGTAGGTATGCGTGCTGTCGAACGTGATTTTCCCGGCCCCGAGCGCCATCGCGTAATGCAGGTTGAGGTCGAAACCGGACATCTTCTGCGTGCCCAGATTGCTGGCCGCGGGGATGACGAAATACAGGTTGTCCAAGCCTAGCGCCGAGATCTGGCCCGGCTCGCTGATGGTGGGACCGGTCGCGCTTCCGTAGTGAATGAGCGAAGCGTAAGGCGAGGCCGCACCTCGCACCTCGACGTCGTGGAACACCTGGTCGATCACCCCGGGCTCGTCGTAGTCGCTGATCACGGCGCTCTGCTTGAGCGCGAAGAAATCGAGCGAGATCGCGAGGTCCTTGATCGACTCTGGCGTCCAGACGACGCCGGCCGAGTAGTTGGTCGAGCGCGAAGGCGCGAGCGAATCCACCGGGAGTGTCACCGCATTGGCCTGGTTGCCGCCGAACTCCGGGATCGTATTCGTAAACCCGACACCGGTTGGTGCATTGAGCTCGTAGAGCGTCGGTGCCGCAAAAGACCGCGAATACGTCGCGCGAAGCATCAGGCTCTCCCCCACCGGCTGATAGCGCAGGGACACCTTGGGAACGGTCGGATTGTCGGTGTCGCTGTAGCGCTCGTGCCGACCGGCCACGGTGAGATCGGCCGAGTAGATGCCCGGCATGCGGTTCGCGCTGCCCACGAGCGGCAGATTCACCTCCGCGAAAAGCGACGTGATATGCCGCCCCTCGCTGAATGGGTCGATCGTCGTGCCGGAGTCATACGCAAAAGTCGCCGACTGGCTGTCGGGGTCGGAGGTCGCCCGGAGGGATTCTTTTCTGACTTCCGTGCCCGCCGCGAGACTGACGCCGCCGCCAGGCAGCTGGATCAGCTCGGTGCCCACGAACTTGAGATCCCAGGAGGTCAGTTTGCTGACGAACTTGCCGCTGGCACTGCCGAGCAGGCCCGCAACCGTCTCGGTCGGCTGGCTGCGCGCGAACAGATTGATCGCGCCCGAGTTCACGGCGGCGATGCGCGCGGCGGTGCGGACGAGATTGGCGTTGGAGAAGTCCTGCGTGCCCTCACTATAGGTGACGGCGCTTTCCCACGACCATTCGCTGGTGAGGGCGCCCTTGGCGCCCAGCACGCCGCGGATGGAATCCGTATCCGACATGTAGATACGCGGAAACTCCACAAACCGGTTTCGCACGCTCACTGCGCGGCCGAGAATGTTGTTCGGGTCGTCCGCGGCCATCTGGATCGTCAAAGGTTGCGCGTTGAGCTGCGACACGGTGTTCGTGCGGGAGAACAACAGATCGCCGAACAGCGTCAGATCACCCAACTTCTGGTCGCCCGAGAGTGTGAAGACCTTTTTCTCGTTTCCGATGAGCATGGTCACGAACTCCGACAGGTTGAAAAGCCGCAGGATGTGATCCGCATCGAAGGCGCCATCGTAGCCGCGCTCCTCGAGCGTCGCCCCCGCGCGCGGGGCATCCAGTTCGGGATCCAGATAGTAGTAACCCGCGGGATCGCCGATGAAGTTCCCGTCGCCGTCGTAGTCGCCCACCTGGATGACGCCGGCGAAGTTCGTGGTGCCGTAGCTTGGGTTGGCGAACGGCCGCTGATAATTGTAGATCGGCTCCGTCTTCGTCCACTCGTAGGACGCCGTGAGGCGCGGGCCGTTTTCGCCGAGCTGACCGCCGACCACACCCCACGCGGACTTTTCCTCGTAGTGGCCGGTGTTGCGAGTCCACGCGTAGCGCGCGCCGACCTCCCCGCCCTGGTAGTCCGTTTTCAGGATGATGTTGACCACGCCGCTGACCGCATCCGTGCCGTAGATCGCGGACGCACCGTCCGTGAGAATCTCCACTCGTGAGATCGCGCTCACTGGGATCGCGTTCACGTCAACGAACACGCCGCCGCCCGATGCAGCGACCGGCGCGGCCGCCAGCCGGCGCCCGTTGACGAGCACCAGCGTGGCCGCATTGCGCAGCGCGAGGGCCGAGCCGCCGTTGGTGCTGCCACTGCCCACATTGCCATTGTCCGCGCCCAGATTGCCATTGCCGGTGAACTGCGGCGATCGCTTGCGGATGACCTGCAGCAGATCGCTCACCACACCGGTGCGTTCAATTTCTGCGGGTGTGATGATCGTCACCGGGGCAACCGGCGTTTCACCCGCCATCGGCAGGTTGGAGCCTGTGACCACATACGAATCCAGTTTCACGGTGTCGGCCGGAGCCGCGTCTTGCTGGGCCCAAGCCGCCGAGTAGAACAGCGCGCACCCGAGTGCGAGGGCGCGTCGCGCCCGATTCCCTGCGGAAAGCGTTACGATGAGTCTCATGTGTGTTACGTGGTGTTGAGAGGTCCACCGTAGCGGCGACGACCTCGTGTCATAACCAACGGCCGCGCTCCTCACCGCGCTCAACGCGTTTGCGACCAACCCTCGATTTCGCGCGGCCAAAGCTCACGGCTCCGCGACGAACTCGAAGCCGTCGGCGACTTCGAGCGCCAGCATCTGCGATCAAGCGGCCTTCCCGTGCGACGAAACCCTAGAGCGGTGCCGATGGGGAGCGAAGGTGGGCCTCCATCGCCGAGCGCTTGTCTGCGTAAAGCCCGTCGGTGCGATCCACCTCGAGGGAGAGAGAACGTGTCTGCACGATGTGCAGGTCGGGCCGCAGCCAGCGCGCCAGCCGCGCTCCTTGATCTCTCAGCCGCGGGGGCACGATGCGCGGTGCGCGGTCCACGCTCGGATCGATCACGAAGAGTCGACCGGGAGTTTCATAGAGCAGCACGGTGTGCCCTGCCGTTTTTCCGCTGACGTTTGCATAATAGGTGAACAGCCGCGCTTCGGCGATGAGTTCTCCGAACGCGACGCGATCGCGCAGGGCCACGATCGCGTCGATGAAACATCCATTTGGCAGTGGGGCGCCGTTCGATCCCGACTCCGGATCGGGCGGCAGCATCTCGTGGCGCACAAAGCCGGGTGCGATGGCGCGCAGCAAAGGCGCCAGATCGCGCTTCTCCTCCTCGGTGCGCCCGACGTGCAGTGACAAGCTCTGTGTGCCCTCCCCCGCCACATAAAGCCACAGGATCTCCGCGGTCTCAAACACCAGCGCGTGCACCGTGCCGCCGTAGCGAGCGTCAGGGGACGCATTCGTGATCCGAATCGCCTGCGACCACACCGAGGGACCGAGCAGGCGCTGCGCCTGCTGGACGGCTTCAATGGCGGGATCGGCGCGCAGCGGGAGCGCCACGAGTAAAAGCACGGCGGCAAGTATCCGTTTCACGGTTACACGCCTTCGCAGGAGCGACGCCGTCCTCGCGGAATTGCGACGAGTCGCGGCGGAGAGCGGACGAAACCGCACGCCGATGCGGCCAACGTCGCGCCCGGGCCCGGCTCGACTCATGCCCAGGTCGGGCTCGCGTCCCGCCGGCGGAACGAGTTTTCCCGCCGGTGGGAAATTTTCGTCGCGCGAACGCTGCCGTTCGGCGCAGCTGTGGCGCCGGCCTAGAGCGCGTGCTTCAGGATCGCGGCGATGCGCTCGTGGTAGCCGCGGCTGAGCTTCAGCTTCGTGCCGTCATGCAGGATGACGGCGTATTCGCCCGCGAACGAAGGGCTGAGTTTCCGCAGGCGGTCGATGTTCACGATCGTCGAACGGTGGATGCGGATGAAGCGGCGCGGATCGAGGCGCGCCTCCAGCCTCGCCATCGTTTCGCGCATCAGATGGACGCGACCGGCGACGTGAAACTTCATGTAGTCGCCCTCCGCTTCGATCCAGTCGATCTCGTCGGCTTTGAGGAAGAAGATTTCACCGGACGACTTTACCAGGATGCGGTCGGTGATCTCAGGGCCGGAATTGGGCGGCGGCGGAGTTTGCAGGACACTGAGGAGCTGTGCCAGCCGCGCATTCACCTCCCCACCCTGGCGGAGCCGGATCGCGTCCTTCGCCCGCTGCAGCGCGGCGGAGAACCTCGCGTCATCGAATGGCTTCAGGAGGTAGTCCACAGCCGAGACTTCAAACGCGCGCAGGGCGTGCTGGTCGTAGGCGGTGACAAAAACGACCACGGGCCGGAGGGCGGGCGGAAGCTTCGCGAGCGCCTCAAAACCGTCGCACGCCGGCATCTGCACATCGAGGAAGGCGAGCCCCGGCCGTTCGCGCTCACACAATGCCACCGCTTCCAATCCGCCGGACGCCTCGCCGACGATCGTGATATCCGGATCAGCTTCGAGCAACAGCCGCACTCCGCGGCGCGCCGCAGGTTCGTCGTCCACGATGACGGTGCGGATCGCGGACGCAGGGTTTGGGGTCGGGGTAGGTGCGATCATAAACGGAAAGGGAGTCTCAATTTTATGGATACACCGCGGCCGGCTTCGCTGGTGAGCACCATCTGGGCACGCAGGCCGTAGATGCGCTGGAGGCGCTCGCGCGTGTTGGTGAGGCCCACGCCCTCCCTCGTCCGCCGGGCGCCGTCGGCCAGTCCGGGGCCGTCGTCGCTCACCTCCACGCAGAGCGTGTCCTGCTCGAGTCTCCCCCGCACCGAAACCAGGCCCGGGCCGGACGTGGGAGCGACGCCGTGCAGGATGGCATTTTCCACCAGCGGCTGCAGGAGCAGATTGGGGATGCGAGCGCGAAGAGCTTCGGGTGCGATATCGATCTGCACGTGCAGCCGGTCGGAGAACCGCGCTTTCTGGATGCCGACGTAACGCTCCAGAAAATCGAGCTCCTGCTGCAGCGTCACCTCCGGCACACCCGAGTTGTCGAGCGACATGCGCAGGAGCGCGCTCAAGCTGGCGAGCAATTGCACCGCGTCGTCGTTGCGCCGTTCACGCACGAGCACGGCGATCGTGTTGAGCGTGTTGAAGAGGAAATGCGGATGCATCTGCTGACGCAGCGCGCTCAGCTCCGCCTCGACCAGTCGTGTCTCTAGGTGAGCGGCCTTGAGCTCTTCGTTGCGACATCTGTCGCGGATCTCGAGCCCATAGCCGAGCGCGAGGACGGCCCAGTAGAACACCATGTCGATGACGTTGCGTCCGTAGAATCCCTCGAGGGCCAGACGCCAGAATGGTTTCTCGAAGTGATCCCACAGCCACAGGTAGGAAAACACGCGGCCGAGATAGAATGTCGCCATCAAGGTGAACGCCATCCCGAGGTGAAATGCGACACCGCCCCACCAGCGGCCCGTTCGCAAGGGCACACGCCGGCGCAACTCGAGCACCGCCGGCACCAGCGCGACCCACATCGCGGCGCGGCCCGCTTGGGCGATCGCGATATCGACCAGATCGGCGTAATGCATCGCCGCGCGGGCGTTGAAATAAACCTCCAGCGTGAGCAGGAGTCCCATGAGGATCCACCCGCCGAGCGCGAGGAGAATGACGGAGCCACGATTGCGCATCCGAGCGGGAGCTTGTTCCGCCCATCAGTGGCAACTTCAAGCGCATAAGCGCCCACCTGCGACGAACGGCGCGTAGGGCGCGACGAACGGTCGTTTTAGTGCGACCGCCGTGCGGTGGCGTGGCTGCGCCAGTAACGCGCCACATCGAGCTCCGCCTCGAACGGTATGCCCTCGACCAGATGCCGAACCCACTGCTGGGCGAGCGCCGGCGCGAACAGCGTGCCCTTGGCACCGAGGCCGTTGAGCACTCCCAGGCGCGGATTCGCGGGGTGCCGGCCCACGGCGGGGCGTTTATCCGCGAGATAGGCCCGCACGCCGGCTTCGTGCGCCGTGATCGTGTAGGGGCCCGGATTCATGCCGTTGACGCCTTTCGCGAGTTCCGCGCGTCCATCGGGAGTCGGCACCACATCGGTGCGAGCGGGTTCATGCGTCGCCCCGGCCTTGGCGCCACGTTCGCCTACGGGCAGCAGCCAGTAGCCGCGGTTCAACACGACGTCGGGCTGCAGGCCTTGCACGTCCAGGTGTAGAATCTGCCCTTTCGAAAACGCCCAAGGCACGAAGCCGAAGGCTCCGCCGGAAGCTCCCGTGCAATCGATCACGAGTTCGTGTTCGTTCAGCGCCTGGGCGAAATCCACGCGCTCCTCGCGCAGCACGCCCGCGGCTTTCCAGCGGGCCCGCGCCGCGATCAGCAGCGCAGGCAGATCGAGGTGGCCCGCGCCTTCGATCCAAAATCCCTCTTCGTCCGCCCCGCCGATGTAGTCGCCCAGCACTCCCCGCGCCTGCTTCTCAGCCAGCACGGTGCGCTCGCGGTCATCGAGGTAGAGGCGGCGCACACGGACGTCGCGCCAAAGCGGCAAACCGAGTTCCTTCTCCATCGCGCGATACGCGTCACGCGCCAGCGGCAGCAACGTGTCGACTCGCCAGCCTTTTACGATGCGCTGGCCGGTGACAGGATTGAGCACTCCCGCGGCGACGCGCGAGGCAGCTTGTTCATGCCCGGCGTCCGCGATTACGCACGCGATCCCTGCCCGTTCGAGCTCCCAAGCGAGCACCGTCCCGGCGAGCCCCTGGCCTACGATGAGAACCTCGGACGTCACGTTTTAAGCGGAGAATTCGATCAGTGTCTGGAGCGCGCTCGGGGTTCGCAACCCCGGATTGCGCTCTCTGTGTCAGCGGGCCTCGGCGCCCCAGATGGCGGCGCCGACGATGCCAGCTTCGTTGTGAAACGCTGCGGGCACGACACGCGTGCGGCACTTCACGTAGCGGAGAAATTTCTTGTGCTTCGCGCTCGCTCCCCCACCCAGGATGATCATCTCGGGCCACAGGAT
>JAEYQF010000097.1 GCA_023410155.1 Verrucomicrobiota bacterium
ACGAGTCCGCGGGGCGCTGCCCGGGCACACCGGGCTAAGATAAGACGGGCGCGTATCTGTAATCTGAATTCACACGCCTGGGTCTCGCGCCGGGAAACCCTGACGGCACCTACATCCAGAACGTGCCGCTCGTCGGCATCACCTCCAAGCCCGTCCTCGAGTTCACCGTCGGTGGACAGCCGCTGCCGATGACCAACATCAACGACTTCGTTGCAGCTACAAGCCGCGTCACACCGCAACTCTCGGTGAAAGACAGCGACGTCATCTTCGTTGGCTACGGCGTAGTCGCACCGGAGTTTGGGTGGGACGACTTCAAGGACATCGATGTTCGCGGCAAAACCATCGTCGTGCTCGTCAATGATCCACCGGTCGTCGACACCGGGACCGGCCAGCTCGACCCCAAGGTCTTCGGCGGGCGCGCCATGACTTACTACGGGCGCTGGACGTATAAATATGAGATCGCCGCAAAAAAGGGCGCCGCCGCGTGCCTCATCGTGCACGAAACCGGGCCCGCGGCCTATGCTTTCGCCGTCGTCATCGGCAGCCGAAGCCGCGAGAACTTCGAGCTGCGCACGCCCGACGGCAACGCCGACCGATGCGCGATGGATGGCTGGCTCACGCTCGACGCCGCGCGACGGCTCTTCAAGGCCGCAGGAAAAGACTTCGACACGCTCAAACGCGCCGCTGTCTCTCCCGATTTCCGCCCAGTCCCGCTCAGCACCAAAGCCTCGTTCGAAATCAAGAACGAGCTGCGCGAAGTGGATTCCCGTAACGTCGTCGCCAAACTCACCGGATCCGATCCCAAGCTCCGCGCTGAATACGTGATCTACACGTCGCACTGGGACCACCTGGGTCGTGAGCCGAAGCTTCAGGGCGATCAGATCTTCAATGGCGCGGTCGACAACGCCGCCGGCGTCGCCGTGCTGCTGGAATTGGCCGAGACCTTCGCCACGCTCCCGGCAGAAGAGCGTCCAAAGCGCAGCATCTTGTTCCTCTCCGTGACCGCGGAAGAAAAGGGCCTGCTTGGCTCCCGCTACTACGCGCAAAACCCCTTGTATCCGCTCACGAAGACTCTCGCGAACATCAATATGGACGGCGCCAATCAGTTCGGCCCGACCAGTGACATGGCCACCGTGGGGTTTGGAGCCTCCACCCTCGACGACATCGGCATCGCCGTCGCCGCCGCACAAGACCGCACGATGGAGCCCGAAGCGCATCCGGAGCGCGGTTCGTATTATCGCAGTGACCACTTCGAATTCGCCCGCGTAGGAGTGCCTTCCTACTACCCGAAACACGGTCGCCGCTACATCGGGCAGCCCGAGGATTTCGCCGAT
Organism: Verrucomicrobiota bacterium; assembly: GCA_023410155.1. GTDB lineage: Bacteria > Verrucomicrobiota > Verrucomicrobiia > Opitutales > Opitutaceae > Opitutus. Next base: position 1,335 of record JAEYQF010000097.1, read on the forward strand.
CGCGTTGTCGCCGACTACATCGCCAATGACTACCACAAGGTCACCGACGAGGTGAAACCCGACTGGACGTTCGAGGGCGCGGCGCAGGACTCGGCGTTTCTCTTCGAAGTTGGCCGCCGCGTCGCCAACGCGGAGAAATGGCCCGAGTGGAAGCCGGGCAACGAGTTCAAAGCCCGCCGCGACGAGATGCTGCGCACCGCCAACAAATAATCTCCCCCATGCTGTTCCGTCGCCTCCTGCTTCTCACGCTTGCGCTCAGCACCGCGCTCAACTTCGCCGCCTGCTCGAAGAAGAGCGACCCCGCTGCTGTGGACGGCGCGGGCTCCAAGCTGAAAATCCTTCGCTATGGCAACGGCTTCGAAGTGCAGGATCTCGACCCACAGACGGTCACCGGAATCCCCGAGCACCACGTCGTCACCGCGCTCTTCGAAGGCCTCGTATCCGAGGATCCGGTCGATCTGCATCCCGTGCCCGGCGTGGCAAAATCGTGGGACATCTCGGAGGACGGCCTCGTCTACACCTTCCATTTGCGCGACGACGCCAAGTGGTCCAACGGCGACGTGATCACCGCGCACGATTTTATCCGCTCGTATAAACGCATCCTCACGCCCGCGCTCGCCGCCGACTACGCCTACATGCTCTACAACTACGTGGTGGGCGCGAAGGACTACTACGAGGGCCGGCTCTCTGATTTCTCGCAGGTCGGCTTTCGCGCCATCGACGACCGCACGCTCGAAGTCCGCCTGCTCCATCCCACACCGTATCTCCTCCACGCGATGAATCACTATTCGTGGTTCCCCGTGCACATTCCCACCGTGGAAAAATTCGGCGGACTCGAGCGCCGCGGCACCGCTTGGACGCGCCTCGAGAACCTCGTGGCAAACGGACCATTTGTATTGAAGGAGTGGAAACCGAATCAACGCCTCGTCGTGAAGCGCTCTCCGACGTATTGGGATCGCGATACGGTGCAGCTCGACGAGATCGCGTTCCACCCCGTCGACAATCTCGACGCCGAGGAGCGCATGTTCCGCACCGGCGAACTCGACATCACCCAGGAGATTCCCGTCGGCAAGATCGACGCCTACCGCCGCGACAACCCGAAGGTCCTCCGCATCGACCCGTATCTCGGCATCTACTTCTATCGCTTCAACACCCGCGTCGCTCCGTTCAACGACGTGCGCGTGCGCAAGGCCCTCGCACTCTCCGTCGACCGCGAAAGCCTCGTGAAGAACGTCACCCGCGCCGGCGAGCAGCCGGCCTACGCGGTGAGCTATCCCGACAACAACGGCTACACGCCCCAAGCCCGCCTCACCGGCACGATCGAAGACGCACAGCGCCTGCTCGCCGAGGCCGGCTATCCCGGCGGCAAGGGACTGCCGCGGATCGAACTCCTCTACAACTCCCAGCAGAATCACCGCCTGATCGCCGAAGCACTGCAGCAGATGTGGCGAAAGAATCTCGGCATCGAAGTGACGCTTCGCAACGAAGAGTGGCGCGTGTATCTCGATGCGGTCGACACCGGCAACTACATGCTCCAGCGCGCCGGCTGGATCGCCGATTATCCCGATCCCAACGTCTTCCTCGACCTTTGGGAGACGACCAACCTCAACAACGACACCGGCTGGGGCAACTCGGGCTACGATCAGCTTCTCGCGCGTTCACTTCAGGCGAAAACCGACGAAGAGCGTTTCGCGCTCTACCAGCAGATGGACGCGATTCTCGTCGAAGAACTCCCGGTGATGCCGCTGTTCTACTACACGCGTCCGCGTCTCGTGAGCGAACGCGTCACTGGCTTCCACCCGACCCTGCTCGACAATCACCCCTGGAAGCACGTCGGCCTGAAAGACTGACCGCCCGCAACCCGCGGGCGACGACCTCACCGAAGCCGCTGCTTACCCCGGGAAACCCGACGCTTCCTCGGAGTCAACGGCCCGCGGACCCCCGAGAATCCGCCCCCACCTTCTCTGCTCGAATCCGCCAATAAATGAACCGTAATACGGTTCAAACTTACACAGCTGCGTTTACAGCGGCCATTTAGGAGTGGCCGCCGTCTCGGGATTACGGGTGTGATGTCGGCCTACAATCCTGCGGGATTCGAACCAACGCCTCAGGATGAGGCCGTTAGCTCGCTGGCGCGGTCGCCCAGAATGTCGATCAGCGCAGGATGTTGACCAAGGAGCTTCGTGAACTGCACATCGGCATCGCTCCGCGCAGCGTTCACGATTTGCGCGACATCGCCGCCGGGGCCGGCATGTCGGCCGGGACCGATGAAGAGCATCGCAATCACGAGCGGGCCGCTGCGCCACTCAGGACGTTCCAGGACGCGCGCGAGCAGCGGCTCGTTAAACGCATACTCCTCCCCCTCGCGCCGCTCCATGCTGCACGCGACGACTTCCGTCGCCTCGTGCCCCAGCGCGGCGCGTAACTGATCGCCGATCGCATTGCGCACCGCCGTCACCGCAGGCGCGGGACTACCGTGATCGACCAAGGCCACGCGTGGGCTCGCACCGGGACGCGACACGGCGCGCACATGGTCCCGAACGATGCCGCACAAGCGCTCGTCTCGATCCGCATACAGGCACGACCCCAGCCGCACCTTGGCGCGACGCATGCCACGCTCGTCAAATTCCGCGATCATGCCCGGCACCCAGCGCGTGACCGCGTTGGAAGGCCCGATGAAGAGCGGGAGCGCGAGAACCTCCGTCGCGCCTTCCGCCTCGAGTCGGTGCAGCGCCGCAGAGAAGAGTTCAGCCGGTTTTCCCTCAAGCTGTTCGGCCGGAATTCTGTCAGAATGCGCGAGCGAGACAGGATCGACTGGCAACGAGAGCCGCGAAGCCAAGGCATCCGCGATGGTGCGAAGTTGCAACGTGCTCGCCGGCTCAAGTGAACCGTTGTCGAAGAGCAGAACGCGGCGACTCATCGGCAACGCGCGACGATCGCTCAAATCCCGCAGCTCGCGACGGCGAGTTCGTCGGCCGCGCGGAGGAGTTCGCTCCAGCGCACAACTTCGCCGACGAGAATGAGCGCGGGCCTCCCCTGAAGACCTTCGAGCAACTCCGCACCATCGGCCAGCGTGCCCAGTCTCACGGTTTGCGACGACAAGGTAGCGCCCGCGACAATCGCGACCGAAGTCGTCTCTGCGAGTCCGCCCGCGAGCAGTTCGCGCGCGATCTCCGCGAAGCGCTGCGTGCCCATGTAGATGCACAAAGTCGCCTGCAGTTTCGCGAGCGTGCGCCAGTCCACTGGGGTCTGGCTCTTGCCGCCGCAAGGATGGCCGGTCACAAACACCAGCGTCGACGTGACACCCCGCTGCGTGAGCGGGATGCCCGTGCTCGCGCTCGCGGCGGAGGCGGCGGTCACTCCCGGCACGATTTCGAATGCGATTCCAGCCGAGGCGAGCGCTTGGAGTTCCTCACCCGCACGGCCGAAAACCATCGGATCGCCGCCTTTCAACCGAACGACAAACCGGCCGGCCAGGGCGTGGTTGAGCAACAAATTGCAAATGTGCTCCTGCGTCGCGCTGTGGCTGCCCAAACGTTTGCCGACGTAGATCTTTTCGCACTCCGCCGAGCACAGCTCCAACAGCTCAGAATTCGCGAGATCGTCGTAGAGAACCACTTCCGCCTCGCGCAGCACACGCGCGCCACGCACCGTGATGAGATCGGCCGCACCGGGTCCGGCGCCGATCAGGACCACGCGGCCGGGCTTTCCGGCGGGCGAACTGGAAGGGAATTTCGTCATGTGCTATTTTTCTTTTTACTTCTTTAGTGAAGTAGTCAACTCTCGACTCCTCTTTTCAAAATGTCCCAAGCAACAACCGCACCCGCCGCCGTCACCAAGAACGAGATCCTGAAGACAAATATCCCGACCTTGGCCGGGAATATCGCGGCGACGCTCAATGATCCCGCCGCCGACCGTTTTTCGGAGGACGACGAGCAGTTCATCAAGTTCCACGGCATTTATCAGCAGGATGACCGCGACCTGCGCAAGACAGGCAAGAAATACATGATGATGATCCGCGGGCGCATCCCCGGCGGTGTGATGACGTCGGCGCAGTGGATCACCTTTGACGATCTCGCGACGCAATACGGCAACAACACGCTGCGCCTCACGACGCGCCAGAGCATCCAGTTCCATGGCGTGCTGAAGTCGCGCCTCGGTGCGCTGATCAAGAAGATCAACGAGTCGATGCTCTCCACGCTCGCCGCGTGCGGCGACGTGAATCGCAACGTCACCGCCTCGCCCACTCCCTCGACGAGCATCGCGCGCGAAGAAGTTTACCAAGACTCGGTCAAGGTCGCGCTCGCGCTCGCTCCGGTCACGAAGGCGTATCACTCCATCTGGGTCGACGGCGTGCAGCTCAATCTTGAGGACCCGGAAAACAAGAGCTTCGTCGATCCGCTCTACGGCGCGACCTACCTGCCGCGCAAGTTCAAGGCGTCTTTCGTTGTTCCGCCGGTCAACGACATGGACATCTACACGAACGATCTCGGCTTCATCGCCGTGATCGAGAACGACCAGCTGATCGGCTACAATCTCGCGGTCGGCGGCGGCCTCGGTCGCAGCCATGGCAACGAGCAAACGTATCCGCGTCTCGCGGACGTCGTGGGCTTCTTCCGTCGCGAGCACTTGATCGAAGTCGCGAAAGCCGTGCTCACGATCCACCGCGATTTCGGCGACCGCACCAATCGGCGCCACGCCCGCCTCAAGTATGTCGTCGAAGAGCGCGGCACCGAGTGGATGACCGCAGAAATCAACCGCCGCACCGGCGGCGTGCTCTCTGGTGTGCGCCGCTATGAGTTCACCACCACGGGCGATCTCTACGGCTGGCACCGCGCGGTCGACGGCAAACTGTTCCTCACGCTCTTCGTTGAAACCGGCCGCATCAAGGACGTCGCTGGCCACGCCATGAAGACCGCGCTGCGCCAAGTCGCGGAAAAATTTGGCCACATCGAATTCCGCATCTCGGCGAACCAAAACGTCATTCTCGCCAACGTCCCTGAGTCCGATCGCGCCGCGATCACCGCCCTGCTCGCGCAGCACGGCGTGCGCGTGGACAACCAAGCCTCCATCCTCCACGCCGCGTCGATGGCGTGCCCGTCGCTCCCCACTTGCGGCCTCGGTCTCGCGGAGTCCGAGCGTTGGTTGCCCGGCATGATTGATCGCATCGAGAAACTCGGCGGCGAGCTCGGCCTCGGCGGCGAAGAAATCATCATTCGTTCGACGGGCTGCCCCAACGGTTGCGCCCGCCCTTACATGGCGGAAATCGCGTTTGTCGGCAAAGGCCCGGGCCGCTACCAATTCTGGCTCGGCGGAAACGCCTCCGGCACGCGGCTCAACCGCGTTTACAAAGAGATGGTGAAAGACGCCGAAATCGAAGGCGAACTCCGCCCGCTGCTGACGCGCTGGAAAAACGATCGCCGCGCAGGTGAGCGC
>JAEYQF010000156.1 GCA_023410155.1 Verrucomicrobiota bacterium
CTGCTGAACGGTCGGATCCTGATTCTCCGGCGAGAAGTGCGTCGAGTAGTAGCAACCTTCAAGGGCGTCGCCGCCGATTTGAAGAAGTTGCGGAGCTTCCCAACCATCGCCGCCGAAGAACGGCACCGCGATGCCCAGGTCGCGGGCCTGACGCACTATGAGCGCGGCTTCGGTGTAGTAGCTGGGGACGAAGACCGCTTCGGCTCCGGACGCTTTCACGGCGGTGAGCTGCGCGCGGAAATCCTTGTCGCCTTCGGAGAAGTTCTTCTCCGCGACGATCTCGCCGCCGCCTGCGGTGAAGGTTTCGCGGAAGAATTTCGCGAGGCCCACGCTGTAGGCATTGGAGACGCTGGAAAGCACGGCGACTTTCGTGACCTTGAGGTCTTCTTTCGCGAACTTCGCCATCACGGTGCCTTGAAACGGATCGATGAAGCACACGCGGAAAACGTAGTTGCCGGTTTGCGTGACTTTCGGGTTGGTCGCCGCGGGCGCGATCATGGGCACGCGTGCGTTCTGGGCGACAGGCGCGGCTTCGAGCGAGCGTCCGGAGGCCACCTCGCCAAGGAGCGCGACGACCTTGTCGCGCGTGATAAGCTTTTTCGCCACGGTGGCGGACTCGCCCGGCTTCGTCTGATTATCCTCGGTGAGCAACTGCAGCGGCGAGCCGAGTGCACCGCCCGCGGCATTGAGTTCCTCGACGGCGAGCACGATGCCCTTGTGTGAGGACTGGCCGAAGCTGGCTTCCTTACCGGTGAGCGAGGCATATTCGCCGATCTTGATCGGACTTGCCGCGTGCGCAGTGAGGCTGACGAGGGCGGAAACGGTGAGAGCGGCAAACGGGCGGAGGCGTTTCATAGCGGGTCAGGGGTTGATCGTTTCGACGTATTGGAAGCGGCCGTCCTTGACGGTGATGATCACGGCGCTCTTCGAAGCATCGCGCTTCGGGTCCATCGTGATGGTGCCGGTGACGGCTTCGAAATCCTTGGTCGCGGCGAGCGCATCGCGGATGGCTGCGCGCTCGGTCGAGCCCGCGCGACGGATCGCATCGGCCAAGACCAAGACCGAGTCGTAGCCGAGTGAGGCGTTGGAATCGGGAGCAAAACCGGCGCCCCAGCGCTCGCGGTAGGCTTCGACGAATTCCTGCACGCGGGGGGACGGGTCCTGCGGCGAGTAGTGCGAACACAGATACACGCCCTCAACCGCTTTGCCGCCGAGCTGGATGAGAGCCTCGGCTTCCCAGCTGTCGGCGCCAAACATCGGCACCGTGATGCCGAGGTCTCGGGCTTGCTTCACCATGAGTGCGCCTTCGTTGTAGTAACCGGGATTGAAGATCGCTTCGACCCCCGCGGCGCGGATGGCAGTGAGCTGCGCTTTGAAGTCGCGGTCGCCCTCCTGATATTTCTGCTCGATCACGATGGTGCCGCCCCCGGCGACGAAGGCCTCCTTGAAGTATTTGGCCAGGCCGACCGAGTAGGCGGAAGACGAGCTGACCATGAGGCCGACGCGTTTCACCTTGAGCGTGTTGAGCGCGAACTTGGCCATGACCGGACCCTGAAACGGATCGATGAAGCAGACGCGGAAAATGTAGTCGCCGATTTCCGTGACCTTCGGATTGGTCGACGCCGGCGAGACCATGGGCACCTTGGCGCGCTGGGCCACAGGAGCGCCTTCGAGCGAGCGGCTGGATGCGACTTCACCGAGGATCGCCACGACCTTGTCGCGCGAGATGAGTTTGCGCACGGCGGTGCCGCTCTCGCCGGGCTTGGATTGCGTGTCCTCGGTGATGAGCTCGAGTTTGCGACCGAGCACGCCGCCGGCGGCATTGATGCGTTCGATCGCGAGCAGGGTGCCTTGGTGAGAGGATTGGCCGAGGCTCGCTTCCTTTCCGGTGATGGAGGCGTATTCGCCGATCTTGATGGTTTCCTGCGCGAGCGAGGCGCTCACGAGAGCGACCAGCGGCAATGCAAGGCGAGTGAAGCGAGAAACAAAGGTCATCGGTTTCCTGAGTTACGAAAGGGAGCTTGGCCCGGGAGGCCGGGCGCGCAGCCAAGGACAGGCCCAGCAGGTTTTCAACCAAACTGTGTGCAAGCGGCGACAGGGCAACCGGGGCGCGGCGGTTTGGGTTTTGCCTTCTCGCCGGCCGCCCGTTTTCTCGGCCGCGTTGAACACCTTCGACCGACATCTGCTGTGGGAGTGGCTGAGCATGCTGCTGCTCGTGGTGTGTGCGATGATCGGGCTGTCGTTCGTGCAGGTGCTTTACGACGATTTCCGCATGCTGCGGGAGTGGGGAGCCGGGCTGGGCGATGTGGCTCGCTATATCGCCATCACGGTGCCGAGTTTCCTCACGTTGGTGCTGCCGCTCTCGATCCTGCTGTCGTTGCTCTTCGTGCTGGGAAAACTGCATCGCGCGAACGAGTTTACGGCGCTGCGGGCTGCGGGTGTCGGGCTGGTCCGGATCACCGCTCCGATCTGGGTCGTGGGCCTCGCGATGTGCGGGCTCTCGTATTGGCTCAATACCGATGTCGTCCCGCGATCGGTAGAGGAGTCGCAGCAGTGGCGCGATTCGCTGTCGTTCCGTCAGCAGGCATCCTCCGTGAGCCGTGATCGCGTCGGCGCGGTGTTCAGCGTGGGATTCGACAATCCCGCCGCGAATCGCACGTGGTTCTTCAATCGCTACAGCCAGTTTACCAACCGCGCATATGGCGTCTCGGTGTCGCTTTTGGACGAGCACCGGCGCGAATTGAGCCGCCTCCTGGCGGCGGAAGCCTACTTCGATGTGGCTCAGGGTTGGGTGTTTGAGCGCGGCCGCGAACTCACGTTCGATCCCGCAAGCGGTGAGCAGCTAACCAGTGTGCCGTTCGAGTCGCGCGTCGAGCCGGCGTTCCGGGAAGATCCCAAGCTGATGCTCTTGATCGATCGCAAACCCAGTGCGCTCTCGCTCCCGCAACTGCAGCGGCTCGTGGACTATTTTGCGCTGAGCAACAATGCCAAGGGCACGCCCTACGCGGTTCGATATCACCGGCTGATCTCGGACACGGTGGGCCCGCTGATTGTGATCGCGATCGCGATCCCGTTCGCGATGGCCGGCGTGCGGGTGAATCCCGTCGTCGGAGTGTCGAAATCTCTGGGCCTTTTCGTCCTTTACTACCTGTTCATGATCACGGCCTCCGCTCTCGCGTCGAAGCACCTCCTGGAGCCGCAGGTCGCCGCGTGGTTGCCCAATGGCGGGATGATCCTGCTGGCACTGTGGTTTTTCGTCCGCATGCGCTAGCAAGGGGCGAAAAAACTTCCGCAAGATCCGCTCCTGCAGGGAGCAGCGCGCGCTTGCGAACTGGCGCACGAAATTCGAGTAAACCTATGGCCGGAGGTGACGTCTCACCGGACGTCATGAAAACTCTCACCTTGGCGTTGATGGTCGGTCTCGCAGGTGCATCCCCTGCGTTAGCACAGCTCGACGGCGCTCGAGTCGTGCGCGATGCCGCGATCGGCGCGGCCGCGGGTGCGATCATCGGCGGACACAATGGTGACCGCTGGTTGGAGGGCGCGGTGGTCGGCGGAGCGGTGGGCGCAGTGGTCGGAGCGACCATCGATCAACCGCAGAGGAGCCGCACGGTCGTGGTGACACGTCTCGCGCCGCGGGTGGTGGTGCAGATTCGGCCCACTCGGCGGGTGGTAGTCGTGGACCGTCCGGCGACAAGTGTGGTTTATGTGGCCGCACCGCGCACGAGAGTCGTGGCATGCTCGCCCGCTCCGGCTGTCGTCGTCGTGTCCGGATCCTGTG
>JAEYQF010000165.1 GCA_023410155.1 Verrucomicrobiota bacterium
CTGTGCGGCTGTAAACCTGCCACCGGCGACTCCGTCATCGCGGCAAACTCCTCGCGCGAGTGACCGAGCGTCTCCAGCGGATTCAGGTGCAAGTTGAACTCCTTGTCGTCGTAGACAAACGGCCAGCCGTAGTGCGCCCCCCGCTGGATGTAGTTCAGCTCCTCGGTCTGCTCGTTGTCGCCCAGCCAGTCGATGCCGTGGTCCATGCCCCACAGCCCGCCATCGAGCGGACTCCAGTCGAAGCCGATCGTGTTGCGCAGGCCCTTCGCATAGATCGTTCGACCCGAGCCGTCGGGCTCCAGCTCGAGCATCGTGGCGTTCTCCGGATTCGGCTCCGGCGCAGCGTTGGCCGTGCTGCCGACGGACAGGATCAACTTCCCTTGCGGCGAAAACTTCACGGTCCGGTTCGGATGCTGCCCTGCGTCAGGCAAATCTGAATACAACACGCGCGGTTCGCTTAGTCCGCCGTCCGGCAGGATGTCAGCGACGTAGAACTCGCGGACCGCCGCGAGGTAGATCTTGCCGTCGCGGATCGCGAGGCCGTGCACGTTCTCGATCGAAGCCACGCTGCGGATCAGCTCGGCCCGTCCGTTCTTGTTGGCATCGCGCAGGAGCACCACGTCGTTGTGCGGCGCGCGGCGCGTCACGTAGAGGTCGCCGTTTGGCGCGAAGGCGAGCATGCGGGCGCCTTCCAGCGTGGCAAAAGTCTTGAGGCGGAATCCCGCGGGCAGCTTCAACGTCGACACCATCTCCGGCGTGGGCTTCAGCTTGGTGGGCTCGTTGATGTTGCCGCGGATCGACTGCCGCACCTCCGGTTCGATGACCTGCGGGTCCGCGGCAGAAACTGGCAACACGGTCAGGGCCAGCGTGCAGAGCGACAGCGGCACGCGAAAACGAGGGGAGACGGGCATATTCATGGCAAAGACTAACCAATGCGCGTTCCGCGCACCATGGGAGCGATCCCGGCGAGATTTCTCCGCGGAGCATTCGGCACGCGCAGTGGAGTAAATCCCCATCTGGTCCCTGCAACCGACCCGAGCCGCCCGCGCGCGACGCCGTCCGTCCTCTGACGCGAGCCGGTGCGGACTTGGGTCCGACCCGGTTCGCACCCGCGCTCGACTCAAGCCGCCATCAGGCTCGACTCGGTGCGCCCAAAGGCGCGACGCATGCCTCCGGAAACGAGGGCGAGCGTGATCAACGAATTGATCGGCATGAGCACCGCGGCGACGAGCGGGTTCATCAATCCGGCCACGGCGAGACCGACCGCGAGCAGGTTGTAGGCGACCGAGAAAATCAGCACCCAGACCTGCGTGCGACGACGCACTTGGTTGACCGCGAAGAGCGCGCGCAGGCCGCCGATGCCGCGCCCGAGATAATAAAAATCAGCTTTCTGCTCGAGAATACCGCGGTGGATCACCGGAGTGCCGCGACAGAGCGCCCGGTCGAAGGCGAGGCTGTCGTTGGCCCCATCGCCCAACATGAGCGCGTCGTCGGGCGCGTGGGTCGCGAGCCACCGGGCCTTATCCTGCGGAGTGAGTTCGCCGAAGGCGTGATCGGCGGGTAAGCCGAGCTGCTGGGCGAGCAGCGCGACTTTTTCGCGCCGGTCGCCGCTGAGGATCATGGTTGAGAAGCCGGTTTGTCGCAGGCGCGCGATTTCCACTGCGGCATCGGGACGCGCTGTATCCAAAAAGTGGAAACAAGCCAGCACCTCGCCATCGACGGCCAACACGACGCCGGCGCGCAGGTCCTCCTCCGCCGAGCCGCCGCTGGACGCGGCCGCCCGCCAGCCGGGACGCCCGAGTGACCACACGCGCCCGCCCAGCGATACTTCTACGCCCTGTCCAACTGTCTCCCGAACCTCGGCCCCCGCCGCATCGTCATATAATGTATGACTTTGTGCGGAGGGGCTGCGGCCGGTGGAGAGAAGGTTTTCGAGCAGGCATTGGCTGATGGGGTGGGCGTTGTCGCGCACGAGGTGGTGCAGCGCGGCGCGCGCGGTGAAGTCGAGGCTATTGAGCTGTGCGGGATTCTTCAGCACGGGCGTCTCGAGCGTGAGCGTGCCCGTTTTGTCGAAAACGATTTTGCGAACGCGACCGATCTTCGACCACAGGTCGCCTTCGCGCACGAAGACGCCGCGCGTGCGCAGGGCGATCGTCGCGATCTCGTCGGCGAGGGGGAACGCAAGCCCGATTGCACAAGGGCAGGAGACGACCAGGACGGCGGTGACGACAGACCAGGTTTGCAGGGCGTCATGGGTGAGGAACCACCATCCCAGGCCGGCGCCGATCGCGACCAGGATGATGCCGATGAGGTAACCGCGGATGATTTTCTCGAGGAAGAGATGACGTGCGCCGGGGCGCTCGGCGGGCCGGAGCAGTTGCGCGAGCAGGGACTCGGACCAGGTTTGCTGCGCGGCGAGTTTCGCCTCCGAGCGGCTGATGTTGAGCGCCCCAGCGGGGACGCGCTGGCCGGCGCGAAACGTGCGGGGCTCGGCCTCGCCATTGAAGGACGCGAGCGAGAACGCGACTTCGGCTGATTCGAGGCGGGATTCGACCGGCACGTTTTGACCCGGCGCGGCGAAATAGATGGAGCCGACTGCGAGTTGCTCGGGAGCGGCGGATTCGCCAGCGAGGAGTCGCACGCGCTGGGGCTTGGGCTGGCGGCTGAGAAGCCGGCGCTGGTTGCGTTCCACGGCGGCGACCTGTGCCCAGCGGCCGACGAGCATCAGCAGGATGAAGCTGCCGACGAAGTCGAAATACATGAAGTGTTCCTCTTCCGTGAGCCAGCCATAGACGGAGCCGATGTAGGCGCCGAGCACGCCGATCGCGATGGGGAGGTCGATGTGCATCGCGCCCTCGCGCAGCGCTCGAATCGCGCGGCCGACGAAGAACGTGCCGCCCACGAGAAAACTCAGCGTGCCGAACA
>JAEYQF010000190.1 GCA_023410155.1 Verrucomicrobiota bacterium
ACCCGTCGGGTAAATTCCAAAACCGGACTTCGCTCGTGGTAGACCAACAACAATGGACGCTCCGCGAGAATACAGGGGTAGATCTTAGAGGCCGAGTAGCCTGGGTCGTCAGACCCGATTGCGAGCACCGCGTCGGCGCGCTGGAGATAATGCAAAGCGTCGAAATAAGGCACGCGTTGGCAGTGCTCCGTGACGAAATCCTCGACGCCGATTTCGCGGGCTATGGGAAGTGCGCACTCCCGACCAAGCGGGGGAGGAGCGTAGTCGGTCCCGACAAAGTGGAACCGCATCCGACGGGCGTCTACCGGATCAATCTCCATGTGGAGCTGAAATGCGCGAAACAGCGCGCGCAAGGCGAACGCCATGTCCGCGCCGCCCCGGCCCGCATACACATAGTGCACGTTGCCGTCGTCGAAATCGATCAGCGGTGCAGTGGGCCGGTGCTGGCGCGCGGCCTCGAAGTCGGCTTCGGCCGCACCGAATGGCAGCACGACCACGCGGGTCGGATCGAACCACGCGTAGCTCTCCGCGAGCGCCGGACCGTAGGCGGGAGAGACGGCGATGATACCTGCTGCTTCACGCAGCGCCCGGGGCTCGATGCGACGCGCCGTCCACTGGCTCAGCGCGAACTTCAGCCGTCCGCCCGGCGGGCGGGTGTTTGTGCGCTGGTAGTAGGGGTTGATCCACGGGTCCTGATAATCGAGCACGTAGGGCACGCCGAACTCACGCTTCCACTGCGGTCCTAGCGCAAAGGCTGAGAACTGAGTGGTGCTGATGAAAACGAGATCGAATTTATCCGACGCGAGCAGCCGCGCGCCCGCGCGCGCGAATGCTCGGCCGACCCGCAGCCACAGATTCCCGATACCCGCCCAGCGGGTGGATCGCGGAGAGAGTCCTCGCACGCGCGCGACGCGGATGTCCGCCGGATATGTGGTTTGGAGTAGCGGATCGAGCACCGCCCCTTCGATTGTCTCGGGGGCGAGGCACAGCACCACCGGCTCCCAGCCGTGCTCGCGAAAGTAGGGCAGCGCCAGTCGCACGCGCTGCATGTCGGGCGCGTTCACCGGGGGAAAGTGAGGTGAAACGATGAGAACGCGACGCATCAGGCGGCAGAGATGGACGGCCAAGAGCCGGGCGTTCCCGCATATTTACTCTCGAGCAGTCGATCTTGGGGCGAATGCAGCGAGACTGGATTGAGTCGGGTCATTGTGTGGCTTGGGCCGTGGCTACTCGCTCCGGATCTCACTGGGTGATGACTCGCTCCGTGAACTGCGGTTTTGCAGTTTTTCATGATGATTCCCGGCGCTGGACGGAAAAGGGGGGGGCCTTGGTTTATCGGCTTGTCGGTAGTGCCAACGCGCATTTGAGAGTTCTTCTGTTCCGATTGTGTCCGGCGAGTGGCTAGATCTTCAGCAAGCGGCTGCCCATGGTCAGCGTTTTGGCGGCGTGAGTCTCACCGTCGAGAATCACCGCAGGGATTGCTGCACGAGCGAAACCAGGCGCGGGGCTTCGCGTTCCCAACAGTAACGGCTTTCAGCGAGGCGGCGCGCTGCGAGTTGCCCGGCGGCCAGCCCCGCGCGATCGGCAAGCAAGGAGTCGAGCTGCCGGGCGCTGGAAGAGAGATCGTCGAGATCGAGAAAACCTCCTGCTGCGGGGGCTTGATCAAGCACCTCGCGTTGGCCGCGAGTGGGAGTTGCGAGGACGAAAAGTCCGGCGTTGAGGTATTGGAGGATCTTGTTGGTGATTGTAAGATCGCGACTGCGGATTGTCGCATCCTCCAGCGCGAGACCGATATCGTGCTCGGCAATGGCCGATGGAAGCTTCGAGGGCAGTTCCAGGCCACGAACACTGAATTTCTCTCGATGCGAGGGCGGTAACATCGCGCGCAAACCCGCCACGGTTTCCCGGTGTTCCTCACCGAGCAGGACCAATCGGCTCGGCAAGCACGTGCGTGCCCAAGCTGCAGTGAATGCCTCGAGTCCCCGCCCGGGACCGACGACTTGAGAAAACCAAAAAAAAGCCGGCGGCTCCGGTCGGAGCGCATCCATCGCTCGGGCGGGTCCGAGCGCAAAGGCGTTGGCGATCGAATGAGGGCGTCGGCCTCCGTGGGCGGCGTGGAGTTCCTCCGCGAGCGAATCGGATGTGGTCGAAACGTAGTTGGCTCGACGAAGGAGCGTGCGCTCAACTTCTTTCAAGAGCGCCAGCGGCCGACCTCGACGATCAGCAGGGAGCAGATCTTCGGAATGCCAGTCCTCGATGTCGGCCGCCACGCGCCGTCCTGCATCGATCAGTCGTGTGCCGGCCCAGTGGGCGATCTCATTGTGAACGATGGTAAGGTCGGCCGGCTGCTTTTTTGCCGCGGAGAGAAGCACGCGCGCGGGGCCGAGGGCGTGGATACTGCCGCGGCCGATCCGTCTGGCGAAATCCCGGGCAACTTTCAAATGAAGACGCCGGAATAGGACGATAGCAGCAGGCGTGGCGAACCCCGGAAGAAGGTCAACGCACACGCGTCGATACGACGCATCCTTGAGCAGTTGGCGATCGATCGGCTCGGAAGGTGCATGATTACGAACGGTCAGCACCGTCACGTCGAAACCGGCCGCCGCGAGCGCGCCAGCTTCCTTGTGGACCCTCGGGTTGCGACAGAGCGCGCCGTTGCTTACGATGAGGATACGGTTGCTCATGCAATCGCCGTTGGGGGATGCCTGCGCGACTTGAGGAGAGCTCTTCGCCATCGCTCCGCCGGAGCTTCAATTGCGCGATGCAGCGCCCATCCTCCAAAGATTCCGAGCAATAATGACGCGATCCATACGACGACGAAAAACGCGCTGTTTTTCGACACGAACCGACTCGTCAGATTGAGGAAGGGCGACATCAAGGGCATGTGGATCAGGTAGAGGGGGTATGAGAACGCACCGAGGGTTGCGAGGGATCTGAACGAGCGTCGGAGGCGAGCGCGGGCGGTGAGCAGGAGCACGAGCGCAGTGCCGCAGCCCACGGCGGTGGCGAGCATGCTGAATTCCGTCGGAAGCAGAAAAGGTAACACTATCAACGCGAATACCGCGGCAGCTGTGACACGTGCGCGGCTATCTCGCGCGGCCTGCCATGCGATAACTCCGGCAAAGAACTCGGGCCATCGATCCAGCACCAGCAGCGCAGCCGGTCGCCAGTCGCTCCACGTCCACCCACATAGGACTGCCCCCGCCGCGATGAGCCACCTGCAGCGCAGGCCGCCCCGCCGCGCGACCAATGCAGTCGCTGCGAGAAGATAGAACCCGAGCTCAAAAACCAAAGTCCAGCTAACCATAAGGAAGCCGGAGAACCCCATGTAAGGTTGCAGAAGGAAGATCTCGCCAAGCCACGTCCACACGCCCTGCGGCAGTCCTGCATCCCAACCCGATGGATGCATCGCGTCGGCGGCCACCCGCAATGACAGCGCGGCCGTCAACGCGGCCCAATAGGTCGGGAAGATGCGCAGCGCCCGATCGACGAGGAATTCCGCCGCGCTTTCGCCGAGGCGAAACGCGGTATGAATGCGCTGGGCAATGCACCAGCCGCTGAGCGCGAAGAACATGCTGACCCCGAGCCAACCGTATTCGGTTCCCAGTCGTAGGAACTGCAACGGACCCGAAAGCTCGCCAGGTAGCGAAAACGCGTGAAGTCCGTGAAACAGCAACACTGCGATCGCGGCCAATCCTCGCAGCGCGTCGATGGTGGGAACGCGGCCGAGTTCACCATCAGGATTCGAGCGCTTTCGTGCGATCTCATCGGCTGAACTGGTGCGCAGGGCAGGGGAGATAAGATTCACAGGCCGAGATGCTGCGCAATTTTGCTCAAGGTGGAGGCGATACCATGTTCGGCGAGCGCGCGACGTTGCCCGGCAATACGCAACTGGGCCCGGCGCGCGGGATCGGCCATGAGTTCGCGCGAGATGTGAGCCAGTTCAGCTGGGGTGCGGTAGGTCGCGATCTCGCGCCCCGGCTCGTAGAGCGAATCCAAGCCCTCGGTCCA
The DNA here is from genome assembly GCA_023410155.1 of Verrucomicrobiota bacterium. GTDB lineage: Bacteria > Verrucomicrobiota > Verrucomicrobiia > Opitutales > Opitutaceae > Opitutus. Next base: position 4,012 of record JAEYQF010000190.1, read on the forward strand.
CTCCGTAAGGTAACAAGCTCCTGCCATCGGCGCCTCGATGTCGCGCAGACGCGAATAGGTGCCCGGACGGTCAAACGGAAAACGGAGCGACGGAAAACGGTTCACGCCCAAGCACACAGCGCTCTCGCGCAGCACGCGCCAGTAATCGTCACCCACCGGCGCGGGGCGCGTGTAAGCAGCGAAGTCGAATTCAAGGGGTCGTCGCCGGCTGGACAGCTTGCGGATTAGGGCTGCCCAGCCGTGCTGCCGTCCAAATTCCCACTGGCGTCGTATACGCTCGCACCAGTCCACGGCGGGGCGCGGCACAAACGTTGACGGTGCGCTGCCATCCCAACCGACGCCTCGCAGCTCCAATCTAAGACCACAATCGATCGCGTCGGCGAACAGCACCTCTCGTTGTTCGTCGCGCGTGCCGACAAACGTCACCGGCAACGTCTCGCGTTGGACTGGTGTTCGGCACGCTGGCGGCACCCAGCACGCCATGGGCGCGGAGAGGTGGGGAAGTTTGGCGGAGCGATAGAGAGTGAGCGCCGCATGCTCGGGGACCCAGTGTAGATCGAAGCTCCGAAAGGCCGGCGGCACGGAGCGAAATTCGCGGACATTGTCGCAGAAGAAGTTGACGGTAGGGACTGAGCGGGAGCGGAGGCCTGCGAGCGCCTCTTCGGTGACTTGGGCGGGGAATAAATAGCCCAGGAAAAAGTCCACGCCACCGTGATCGAGTTCCTTCTCGATGCGACGCAGTGCTGCGGACCAGGTGCGCTCCAGCCAATGTCTGCGTGCGTCGGGGGGGAGTGGCAGCAAGCCCTCCGCCCAATCACAGCTGGGTTCCTCGATGAGAACATGACCCGCTTCGGCGCACGCGGCACGAAAGTATTCGGCCCAGAACCTGTATGCCGGCACGGCGTGCTGCACGACCGATTGCTGGCAGCTCAGAAAAATCCGGAGAGGGCGCTTCATCGGCTGGAACGACTCCGGCGAAGCTCCTGTATCCGGCGGGCGAAACGCCATCCGAAGATCATGCTGAGCCCGCAAAAAAGCGGCCCGCCACCAGGTCGCAAGGGCGAGCCGCCGTGAGCTTGAGCAAGTCGCTGTGCGCGTGCCGCAACCGAGGGCGAGTCGGGCCAGGCTGCGTGTGCCAGCCGCTGCATCAGATCGGCGGCGGCGCGTCGCGTTCGGGGGCTGTCCTCCGCGGCGAGCAGATGGCGAATGCAGCACTCTTGGGACAGCAGCGCCGACTTCCAGGCGCTTTCCGAACGACGGCGACTGAGACTGCCCGCGAGGTTAGAACGATAAAATGATCTGGCTTCGGGGCAGAAGCGAACGCCCGCTGAAGCGAGAAGCACGCGGCAAAAGTATTCCCCGTCGTCGTTAAGGGTCAGACGTTCGTCCCAGGGTCCCGCGGCATCGATGACGGCGCGCGGAGTCAGCCAGGCAGCCGGGGGCATCATTCCGCGGCCAGCGAAATTCAACGTCAGCCATTCAACTGGCGAGGCATCGCGCCAGTTCTCCTCGGGGACGAAACGTGCTGTGGACGGATCATCTTCGAAACGCCCCCACGGTCCCGCGGCGACAACGCGAGCACTTTCCGCACGTTTCTCGAGCTGGCGGAGCTGGCACTCGATCTTGTCCGGCGCCAATAGGTCGTCCGCATCCAAAAACTGGATATACTCGCCGGTGGCCGCGCGGAGTCCGCGATTCCGGGCGGCGGCAGCACCGGCGTTGGCCTGCGTCAGAATCACAGCCCGCTGACCGTGAAGCCGAGCGATGGCGAGCGAGTCATCCGTGGAGCCGTCGTCGACGATGATTGTCTCGATCGTCGGCCAAGTCTGCGCTCGCACGGAAGCGAGCGTCGCCGCCAGCCATGGTGCGGCGTTGTGACAGGGGATCACGACTGAAACGAGCGAGGGCATGCGTTCAGGCGAGTGCACGGCGCCAGTTGCGCTGGAAATAGTGACGCTTCGAATTGGCGACGTAGTGGTGCATGACGGCGCGGCACTCGCTGGCTTCGGGCTCGGCGGGCAGAGTCACGTAGTCTCTGGCGGACAGCACCGAGCAGTCGCGTCCGGCCACCATCATTGCGACGAGAGCCTGCTCGAGATAATAGTTGGTGCGTTCGCGGGCGATGAGCGTGGCACACCAGTGTTCCAGGCGGTCCCAGTCAATCGATGCGCTCTCAAGGCCGGTCAGGCCGACGTTAACGAGATCCGCCACGCGCGCGCCCGAGAGATCGTTCATTAGCGGGCGTGAATAGCCGTAGGAGGTCTCGCAATCGACCGCGTGCAGGGGCCGGTCCGGCCGGTCAAGCCAAGCAAGCAAGGCCGCCGGAGGGCGGAAAAAGAGGAGATCGGAATCGATCACGAGCTTCCAGCCGCGGCTGCCAACATGAGGATCGATGAGTTTGCGAATGTTGGGATAGTTCTGCCAGCGCTCGCGCAGCACTGGAAAACGGCTCTGCGGCAGAAGTGCATCGAGGCGCTCGATCGCGGCGGGTTGCGGGACGAAACGGATCGCCGGAAACAAGCGCGCGAGTGCCTCCATCTGCGGAGTGGCGAGGGTGCCGTCGTCGTAAATTACGGGCTTGAGCGGACGCTTCGCGTGGCGCGCGAAGGTCCACAAGCAGAACGTCGTCTGATACCAGAACCGTCGTCCGGTCAGAAGATGTAGCTCGATCTGCTCTCCGGAGAAAACAGGTAGCGCGGGCAGCGTCGCGGCGGCTGCTTCCATGTCGCTACGCCCGCGTTCGGTCCGACGTTTCTCGAACGGACCCCCGGCGGCGACGAGGGCGTCGATCCATTCGATCGGACGGTGACGGACGAGATAGAAGGCGCGTCCGAGGCGAAGCGAGCGGAGACGTTGGCGGAAGGCGGGCATGTTCACTGATCGCGCGGCTGCATCCACATCCAGCCGTGGCGGGTAAATGGACGGGATTCGTCGAGCACGCGGCGGCGTATAGCCCGTGGCAAGAGACGCAGCAGGGGATCATCCGTGACCAGATCTTCTGCTCGCCGCCGAGCCTGATGGATCATCGTGATCGCATGCGTCGACGCGAACCGCCTCGAGATTTCCTGGCTGAGGCCGGGGAGAACGAAATCGTGATATTCGAGGAGGATGGGGCAACGAGCGAGGTCTGGCACGCGCAATGGATCGAGTAAAAATGCTTCGAAGCCCTCGACGTCCATCATGATCGCAGGGCGTTCAGCAGCAGCGAGCACAGACTGGAGCTCGGCGGGGGTGCAGGCGCCGCGTATGTCAAGTTGCGCGGAGTCGATACCGTTGGTCGACCTTAACTCGCAACACGACGCCATCGCGGCCCGATCTGCTTCGAAAGCCACGATGCGTCCAACCCAACCGGCTACAAGGGCACCGACCGCGTAGTAGCCTTCGGCCGCGCCCACATCGACGAACACGTCCGGCCTGTTCGCGAACAAGCGAGGAAGATACGAGTGCAATTCCTGTTCATAGGTGCCTGCGAGCTTGGGAGGGAGTGTGCTGCAGTGGGCGCGTCCGATGTAGCGCATCCCGTGAAATGGACCGCTTTGCACCACGAGTCCGCTGCG
>JAEYQF010000273.1 GCA_023410155.1 Verrucomicrobiota bacterium
CTCCACCTGGACGCCGATGCGCATGAGCCAGATCGAGAGTTCGGAATGCAAGCGGCTCGGAGGCTCCGTTCTCCGGTTCGCTTCACGTGGCAGAAGGATGCGCCAAGGCAGATGATGATGCCGTAGCAGCGGCTCGAGCCAGCCACGTAGCGACGATTCGGCTACGTCGGTGTGCAGCGTCGCCTCCAGGATGAAATCTGTGGCTTCGTCCTTCAACCACACCGGCGTCCGGACGACGCCATCGGCGAACACGAGCCGGGGCCCGAGGTGGAGCACCCATCGATAATTCGGCTCCGTGCGCGAGGCTTCGGCCGCTCGTTGCAACTCGGCGCTGCGCGCCCGCCGCAGGATCAGGTCAATCGTGCTGGGCGCCGGACAGGGGCGAACCCGGCGCAGCCGCAGCTCCTCCGCCAGCCGGGCCGAACTCCAGCCGGGGTTCTGCCGACGTAAGGCCAGCACCTGCGCGACCACCTCTGGCGGCGTCTGCCGCGGGCTGTTTTTGGGACGCCGGCTGCGTTCCTGCAGCCACAGTTCGCCGTCCTCGCGAAAGCGATTGACCCACTTGTAACCCGTTTTCCGACTAATTCCAAAACGCGCGCAGAGCGCCGCGAACGGCTCCAAACGCTTCTCGGCGAGGTGGACAAACTCGCGCCACATGCCGGCGATTCATCGCCGGGCGTCCGGTCGGAGTCAACCCGACGCCGTTGCCCCCGGCACCTAGGCGCGTCCCACTGCGAGGGAGTAATCGCCGGACGCTCCGTCGAAAAGGCCTGAGCATTCCACGAGGGAACTATCGGGTGGTTGCTGATTATGCGAGAACACCTCAATGGTTAATGTAGTGGTTTCATGAGGACAACGTCGTCGACCGCCTCGAACGGATTGCTCCACGAACTTGAGAGCGATCCTGCCATATCATTGTCATGCCGGCGCTGTTGGTGCGTGGGGTGGTTGCGCGGCAACGCATGACCGACTGGACGACGACGGAATCCTCCGTTTAGGCGATTCACCCGATCGGGTGATAGCAGCCATTCGCACCCGGCGGTAGCATCCGCCGCATACCTCACCACCCCGCCGCTCTTCGGCTCCACCGCGGCGCGAAGCCGTTATGCGCAAGGCCCAACTCCTGGTCCGACCCTCGCCCCGCGCCGCCCCCGCTGACACGGCACGACTCGCTTTCGATCGCCACCACGCCCCTCCGGCACGCACAGCCTACCACGACCGTCCCGCGCTTTCACCGCACCTTCCGCGGAAACCATGAACACCAAGCCTACCCCCTGCTCCGCCCTTGGCGCCGCGTTGCCGCCCAAGGCCCTGATCGTCGCCCTCGCCAGTGCGAGTCTGGCCCCCTCACTCCTGGCTCAAGCCACTCCTCGGGAGGACGAGGAAGAGGAGATCGTCGAACTGTCGCCCTTTGAAGTCGTCAATGAACAGGACACCGGTTACGCCGCCACCAGCTCGCTGGCCGGCTCCCGCCTGAATACGCAGCTGCGCGACGTACCCTCGGCGATCCAGGTGGTGACGGCTGAGTTCATTCGCGACACTGGCTCAACCAATCTGCAGGACCTGCTCGTTTTCACGACGGGCACGGAAGTGACCGGCATCGGCGGCAACTACTATGGCGGCAACGCGGACGACAACGGTTACCGCAACCGAATGCTCGCGAATCCGCAAAGCGGCACCCGTGTGCGTGGTCTCAATACAGCTGATCTGACCCGCAACTTTTTCCTCACGAGCATACCGCTGGACGCGTACAACACGTCGCGCGTCGACATCCAGCGCGGGCCGAACTCGATCCTCTTCGGTCTGGGCAGTCCGGCCGGTATCATCAACAACACGCTCAAGGATCCCAACCTGCAGCGCATGGAGGGCGAGGTGCAGTTCCGGTACGGCAGCTACGACTCCTACCGCACGGTGCTCGATGCGAGCGTGCCGCTCATCAAGAACACCCTCGCGCTCCGCGTGATCGGACTGCACGACCACGAGAAGTTCCGACAGGATTTCACCTTCAACAAGGACCGGCGCGTCTATGGCGCCTTGCGCTGGCAGCCGAAACTTGCAGACGGCGTCTTCACGCAGATCGACATCAAGGGCGAGTCCGGCCGCATCAGCGCGAATCGGCCGATCTCCGTGACCGCGGCGGACTTCATCACGAACTGGTTCGGCCCCCTGAACCAGTACCTCATGTATGATCCGTTGACGAGCAACGGCATCCCGCAGGAGCCGGACGGCACGCCCCACCCTGAGCTCTCCCACTACTTCGCCGGCGCACCTGGTCGCGACTGGTGGAACAGCTCGCCTGCCACGATCTATCGTGATCCTTCAACGAATACGATCGGCAACGGAAGCATGGACGCATATCGCCAGCGTGACGGTTCGCCTTGGGGCGGTTTGAGCGGCGTCACCAATCCGAACTGGGACGAAGGCGGCACCGGCCCGTGGAACAAGAACACCGCCGCGTACTTTGCCAACAATCCGCTCATCGCCGACCTGATCGCTGGCTTTGAGCAGACCACCGGCCGGCCGTTCAGTGGTTTCGGCCCGGCGCTCTGGCCCGCACAGATGATCCTCGATGGCCCGCTCGCGTTCATTGACCGCACGATGGCCGGCCCGAACAAGGAAGAGTGGAACAACTTCGACAACTTCGACCTGTCGTTCACGCAGACCTACTTCAACAACCGGCTCGGCCTCAACGTGGGCTACTACGAGGAAAGCTACCGGTCCGGCTTCGCCAATGCCATCGCCTCGAACCGTGTCTCGGTCGACGTCAACGCCACGCTGCGCGATGGCTCGGCCAATCCCGACGTGGGCCGCCCTTACATCGTGAGCGCGACTTCGGGCAACATGACCAAGGTCGACCGTGAGTCCTGGCTCGCCACCGCCTACTACAAGTTCGACCTGGCTGATCAC
>JAEYQF010000295.1 GCA_023410155.1 Verrucomicrobiota bacterium
GTTTGGAGGATGGACAGATCACAGGAGTTGAGGGTCGATACATTCGAGACACCACCAGATCCTATCCAGTTTTAAGAACATTTGATTGGCCTGCTGGCGGCATTTATTACGATCTAATTGGCCAACCAGGAGTTGTGATGCGGCAATCACTAGAAGCGGCCCCTGCAATGGGTGCACGTGAGGAATACATGGAAGTCACCAATGGTTTAATTATGGCCGATTCGAGTGCAGATAAGGAAAGGAAGGATTACGCGGTACCCCTACAAGAACAACCACCTTCCCCCCAACCCATCCGCACAGACTTCCGCGAAACCGCCTTCTTCTTCCCGGATCTGCTGACCGATCGCGATGGATCCATCATCCTTCGCTTCGCTGTGCCGGAAGCCCTGACACGTTGGAAGATGATGGGCATCGCACATACCGCCGATATGGAACTCACGCAGTTCGATCGCGAGGTCATCACGCAGAAACCGTTGATGGTTGCACCGAACCTGCCGCGCTTCATCCGCGAAGGCGATCGCATCACCCTTACCACGAAGATCAATGCCATCGAAGGCGCGATCGACGGTACTGCTTCCGTTGAATTCTTCGATCCTTATTCCAATAGTACGATCACCTCGGAACTGCTGAAGTCCGGAGCAACTTCAAGCTTCACTGCATCACCTGGTACAAGTGCTGCAGCTTCGTGGCAGGTCACTGTTCCCTCTGGCCGCGAACTGGTCGGCGTACGCATCATTGCGCGGGGCATCAACGGGATCAGCGATGGCGAAGAACATGTGCTGCCGGTACTCACCGATCGCTTGCTCGTGACCGAGAGCCTGCCTCTTCCTGTGCGGAAAGCAGGATCGAAGACCTTCACGCTGGACAAGCTGAAGAACAATTCCAGCAACACGCTGCGACACCATAGCTTGAAGTTGGAATTCACGCCGAACCCGGCATGGTACGCTGTGCAGGCATTGCCGTACTTGATCGAATTCCCGCACGAGTGCAGTGAACAGGTCTTCAGCCGCTACTTCGCCAACAAGCTATCATCACACATCGTGCAGCAACGTCCGGCGATCAGGAAGGTCGTCGATCAATGGCGATCGCCGGAGAATGCCGCTTCCATGCTCAGCAACCTGGAGAAGAATTCCGAACTGCGATCGATCCTGCTGGAGGAAACACCCTGGGTGATGCGCGCCAAAGATGAACGTGAACGCAAGGAGCGGCTCGTGTTGCTTTTCGATATGGAACGCATGGCGCGTGAGGAAGCCGCATCATTGAAGAAGCTTCAGGAACTGCAACGGGCCGATGGAGCGTGGCCATGGTTCGGTGGCATGTATCCTTCCCGCGGCATCACGCAGCACATCGTAGGCGGCATCGGTCATCTGCAGAAGCTCGGAGCGGCCGATCTGCGTCGTGATGTGGCCGTGCAACAGATGCTAGATCGTGCGATCAGCTGGCTGGACCAGGATGTGGATCGCTGGTACAAGGAACTTCAAAAGCGAACGAAGAAAGAGGATCTCGCGGAATTCAAGCCTGGTTATTCCGAGCTGCATTATCTGTATGCGCGCAGCTTCTTTCCTGACCGGAACTATTCCGCGGGTGCCGCGCAGGCATCGCGTTTCATTCGTGAGCAACTCGCCAAACACTGGTTGAGCTACGGCCTGCAGGAGCAATCAATGATCGCTTTGGCTCTGCATCGGATCGAGAAGAATTCCACCGTTCCGCAATTGATCTTGAAGTCGTTGAAGGAACGTGCGGTGCAACACGAAGAATTGGGCGTGTATTGGAAGAACTTCACGCCTGGCAGGGAATGGTGGAGCTTCCCAACGGAAACACATTCACTCGCGATCGAAGCATTCCATGAGATCGCGAAGGATGCTGATGCAGTTGATGGCCTGCGCGTACATATATTGAAGCTAAAACAGACCTCCGACTGGCGCACGACGAAGGCAACGGCTTCAGCATGCTATGCGCTGCTGCTCACCGGACCTGATCTGCTGGATGATGTTCCAGCACCTGCGATCACCGTGGGTGATGAAAAGATCGTTCCTTCAAAGGCGGAAGCTGGCACCGGATATTTCACGCAGAGTTGGAACGGTGATCAGGTAAAGAACTCGATGGGCACGGTGACCGTGAACACCACTACCGATCGCGTGAGCTGGGTGCATTGCATTGGCAGTACTTCGAGCAGATGGACAAGATCACCACGCATGAGAGCCCGTTCGGCATCCGCAAGCAAGTGATGCTCCGCAGGCAGACGGAGGAAGGCGTGCAACTGGTCGCATTGGAGCAGGCTGGGAAATTGCGTCCTGGCGACAGGCTCACGATCCGTGTGGAACTTCGCACCGATCGGTATGTGGACTACGTGCACTTGAAGGATCTTCGCGCATCCGGCCTGGAACCCGTTGAGGCGATCAGCGGCTATAAGTGGCAGGGAGGTCTGGGTTACTACCAGAGCATCCGCGATGCTAGCATGAACTTCTTCTTCGATCGCATTCCGCCTGGCACGCACGTGTTCGAATACGAATTGAAAGTGGCGCATGAAGGGGACTTCAGCAACGGCATCACCACGGCCATGTGCATGTACGCGCCCGAGTTCAGTTCACATTCGGCCGGGCAGCGGATGATGATCGGCGAATGATCGCGTCATCTACATTCGCATCATGAAACAGCTGCTGTTCTTACTTCTTCCGGCGTTGCTGCTTGCGGCTTGTAATGACGGCCGGAAGGAGGTGACCGATGAACCGGAGACGGTCGTGGAGACCTCCAGAAAACATTCGATCGACCTTTCGGACCACGATGTGCCTTTGATCGTGGAGGTGGATAGCAACATGTTGGTGAGCGATACGATCGCGGTGGAATGGAACGAAGAGTTCGGCCGTTTGGAGGTGACCGTGGGACCGAAATTTTCCATCACAGTGATGGAAGGCGAAGGAGAGATGGAACGATTGAAAGGATCATTGCAGAACGATCCATTGCGCACATCGACCATCATTGAGGAAACACCCCAACTGATCATCTATCGCAGCCAGTTCCCTGATGAGGATCTGGTGTTCGTGCATTTCTATGAAGTGATCCAGGCAGAAGGTCGTTCCTTCATCGTGGAGAGCAATGATCAAGGCCGGTTCAGTGAGCAGGATGTGAAGAGAATGGTAGGCGCGGTGATGCCCAGGCGTCAGATATGATCTTGGAATAAAAAAAGCCCGGATGGCCGATCCATCCGGGCGATCAAATGAATGATCCTACTATTCATTCAAAACATTTCATTGTCTCATCTTGTATCTCTCTCATAGCATAGCTCCCTTAGCGGGTATGGCGTCGCGTGCCGGCTTTTCCTGCCGCCGCGGTTCTTTTCGTTCCTGAGCCTTTCATTGGTCTGGCCTGCGTTGAATGTGCCTTTTGGCCGTTGGCACCTTTAACGACCCGCTTGCCGCGACCTGCTTCGTCCTCAACTAATCTGTCGTTGTCCTTCACTGTTGTCTTCCTTGAGCTTTTCTCATCACCATCCACCGGATGCGCCTTCAATGCTGTGGACCTATCGGTACCGTCCTTCGGTTTTGGCCACACCTTTCCGCTGCTGTTCCTTGTCCACCAATGTTGCAGCATTTTACCATGATCGAATCCCAACTTCAGGTCCTTGTCGCCACGCTCCACCCATTTGATCTCGCTCACCTCTTCAGACCTGGTCGGTTCACCGCCAACTATGGTGGCATGGAACAATGCTGAAACAAAGTGGCCTCGTGGATCGCGATCGGGTTCAGAATAGATACCGATCAATTCGCGGATGCCGATACGCACCTTCAATTCCTCCACGATCTCACGTTCCAAGGCGGCTTCGACACGTTCGCCCTCGTCCACCTTGCCACCAGGAAGGCACCAGCGCCCTTTGAAAGGCTCCACGGCTCTTTTGATGATGAGCACACGGCCCTTGTCATCCTCGATCAAGGCATCCACCGTGAGCACTGGACCTTTGTTCCTGGCCATCTGGTCAGATCAGCGGTAAAGTGAAGGCATTATGAAAGGTCCGTTGCCGTAGCATGCGAACACCGATGGGTGCACTTCCAAAT
>JAEYQF010000361.1 GCA_023410155.1 Verrucomicrobiota bacterium
TGTTCGCCGTCTCGTTCATCTCGACCATGAAGGTCGAGATGCCGCGGGCCAGATCGTCGCTGGCGCCCACACGAGAAAAAATGCGATCGACGAGCCCCACGCGGCAACGGCTCGCCGGAACCCAGCAGCCGACCTGCGCGAGCAGCGTGATCAGGGCGACCTGGCGAATGTACGTCGACTTGCCCGCCATGTTTGGGCCGGTGATCAACGCCAGTTGTTCACCCGACGCCGAGAGAAGCGTATCGTTTGGAACGAAGGCCTGTGTGCCGCGCACGCTGTTCGCCGACGGATCCTTCAACACCTGCTCCACCACGGGATGGCGGCCGTCGACAATCTCCAGCACATCGCTGTCGTCCAGCTCCGGGGCGTGGTAATCCCACTCGCGCGCCAGCACCGCCCAACCGGCGAGCACATCGAGTTCGGCCAGCGCGTCGGCCGTGCGCGCCAGGGCAATCGATTCGTCAAGCACCGCAGTGATGAGCGACGCGAACAAGTCGCGTTCGCGGGCGAGCGCGTTTTCCTCGGCGTGGAAAATTTCCTTCTCCTTCGTACGCAGTTCCTCGGTGACGTAGCGCTCGCCGCCGACGGTGGTCTGCCGCCGCACGTAGTGCTCCGGCACCAGGTGCAGATTGGCCTTGGTGACCTCGATGTAGTACCCGAAGTTGTTGGTGAATTTCACCTTCAGGCTGCGGATGCCGGTGCGCTCCTGCTCCTGCCGCTCCAGTTCCGCCAGCCACGTCTTGTTGTCGCGGGTCAGCGCGCGCGTCCGGTCGAGTGACTCATCAAAGCCTTCGCGGATGACGCCACCTTCCGCCAAGTCCGTGGGCAACTCGTCCGCCAACGCACGCTGCAGCAGGTTGCGCAACTCCGGCAGCTCCATCACCCGCTCTAGGTAGGTCGAGGAGACCTCTGAACCGAAACCCGACAGGACCTGGCGCACCGCCGGGAGTTGGACGAGCGTATCGCGCACCCCACCGAGTTCACGCGGGTGCCGCAACCGGTTCTGCAAACGGCCGAGGATGCGCGGCAGATCCCGAATACCACGCAACAATTCACGCAACTCACCGAGCCGCAGTGGCTCGGCGAGCAGGGCGCCCACCAGTCGGGAGCGGCGGCGCGCCTCCGTCAGGTCGAGCGTGGGCTCAGCCAGCCAGCGTTCGAGCAAACGAGCTCCGGCCGCAGTCGATGTGCGATCGACCGCGCAGAGCAGCGACCCTTGGCGCGTGCCGCGGCTGGATTGGAAAATCTCGAGGTTTCGCAGCGTCGCGGGATCGATCAGCAACGTCTGTGCGCTGCGGTATTCCTGCAACGCGCGCAGGTTCTCGGGTTTGGCGCACAGGTTGTCGGTGGCGTACGTGATCAGGGCGCCGGCCGGTCCAAGCCCGCGGTGACCGTCGGCCAAGCCGAAACCTTCGAGGTTGAGCACGCCAAGCGCATCCATCACCGCTCGCGCGCCGGACGGACCGTCGAACTGATAACCGGGCAATTCGGTGACAAGACGTTCGTCGCAGAACCGATGGAGCGCGTGCAACGCCGCCTGTTCGTGCGCAGCGCCGCGCCAGCGCTCGATTTCGCCTTCGATCAGCAGAATCTCCGCCGGGTCGAGCGCTGTCAGGACCGGCAACAGGTTCTCCGCGCGCGCATCGGTGGCGACTTTGAACTCACCCGTCGACAGATCGAGCCACGCGGCGTGCAGCCCCTGCCGATCGCACTCGAGCGCGCAAAGGTAATGATTGCGCTGCGCATCGAGCTGATTGGCGGCGAGGGTCGTGCCTGGCGAAAGGATACGCGTCAGCTGGCGCCGGACCAGTTTGCCCGCCACCGCGGGCTCGGCTTGATCGCATATCGCCACCTTGCGGCCGGCGGCGAGCAACTTGCCCACGTAGTTGTCGAGCGCGTGCGCCGGGATACCCGCCATCGGGTAATCCTGCCGCTTGGTCAGCGTCAGTCCGCAAATGACGGAAGCGGCCTCCGCGTCCTCGAAAAACAGCTCAAAGAAGTCGCCCAGCCGGAAGAGGAGCAAGGTGCCCTTCGGCAGCCCACGGCGCACCTCGAAGTACTGCTGCATCATCGGGGTGAGCTTGGCGGCGACAGTCATGATTTCGTGTTAGGTCGAAACCCACCTAGGCACAGTCCGGCAAAGTAATTCAAGCATTGGCTTTCACGCGGTCCCGATGCGTTGGTACTCGGCGTGGTGGAACTCTTTTTTCGTGAACTGGGTGGGGCGGGTCAGTCGCCGCTCGTGATTCTGCACGGGCTGCTCGGCTCCTCGCGCAACTGGCAGACCGCCGGCACCGATTTGGCGACCGAGGCAGAGGTCTGCGCGCTGGATCTGCGCAACCACGGGCGCTCCCCCCATGCCGCACCGATGAGCTACGCAGCGATGGTCGAGGATGTGCTCGGCTGGATGGACCGGCGCGGCTGGGACCGGGCGGATGTGATGGGCCACAGCATGGGCGGAAAAACAGCCATGCTTCTCGCGGCGCGACATCCGGAGCGCGTGCGGCGACTGGTGATCGTCGACATCGCCCCGAAAGTTTACCTGTCGTACGCGCATCGCGCAGAGTTTGCGGCCATGCACGAGCTGCGCCTCGACGTGCTGCAATCGCGGGCCGAGGCCGAGCTGCGCTTCGAGGCGCGCGTGCCGGACTGGGCGATGCGGAAATTTCTCGCGACTAACCTGGAGCGCGACGCGAACGGCGGTTGGCGTTGGTCCATCAACCTGCCCGAAATCACGGCTGCATTGCCGGACCTCGAGGCCAACCCGCTCGGACCCGGCGAGGGTTTTGCCGGCCCGACGTTATTTGTGACGGGCGGCAAATCGCGCTACGTCGCCCCGGAGGATCACGCAGAGATCCGGCGTCGGTTTCCCGCGGTGCAGATCGTCACAATACCCGAGTCGGGCCACAATCCCCACATGGAGACGCGCCGCGAGTTCGTCGGCCACGTCAGCGCGTTCCTCCGCGCAACGCACTAGCCGGCGCCCTGCGCGAGGGGGCGGCGAAGCCCGGGCGCGAACTGAAGTGAACCTCGTCTGTTCGACGCGGCCGAGGCTGGTCGTTTTCGGGCGCCTACGAGGCCAGCGTGACCTCGGCTCCGGCGCATCTTGAGAACAAGCGCAAAAAAAGCCCGCAGCGCGGGCACGCTGCGAGCGGGGGAACGTAAAGAACGTTTGGGCGCGTTAGCAGCAGGCCATCGGCGGACGGGAGCTGGCGCGGGCGGAGACGATCGGGGCGCAGACGCTGGCAAACGCTTCCCGAGCCGGGAGCAGCGCGCGGCGCGCCGAGCGGGCGTGGATCGTGACGCGCCGCGGGCTGGCGTAGGT
>JAEYQF010000397.1 GCA_023410155.1 Verrucomicrobiota bacterium
GGTCCATACACTGCCACCGCTGTCCGGTTCTTCACGACCGATCACGCTGGCTTGCACATCAGTAATCTTCATTCATGAACCTTTTCAATGTACTCAAATAAAAAATATTTCATCCCTGAAACCAGCAGGGAAAGCAGAACTTTCCCTGTTGATGTATAGAAGACCCCTGGCTTAACCCTTGATACTTCCAGCCGTTAATCCGCCCACCAGATAACGCTGGGCGAAGATGTAAACGATGACCACCGGTATCGCCATCATCACCGATGCCGCCATCAGTTTTCCCCACGGGTAGATATCACCAAACACCAGAAGCTGTAACCCGACAGGTAAAGTCTTGAGATGGTCGCTGGTGATAAACACAAAGGCGTACAGGAACTCGTTCCATGCATTAGTAAACGCGAACAGTGTCACCGACAGCAATGCGGGGGCGGCCAGCGGAAGCGTAATACGCCAGAACGCACCGAAACGGCCCGTACCGTCAATCAGTGCGGCTTCTTCCAGTTCAACCGGAATAGAACGGAAGTAACCCATCATGACCCACGTCGCAAACGGCATCAGGAATGTCGGGTAAGTGACGACGAGCGACAAATGGGAGTTGATAATATTCAGATCGGTGAGGATACGATACAGCGGGATAAACAGCAGCGAAGCTGGCAGTAGATAGGTGATCAGCAGCAGCGTGGTGAGTGTTCCAGCACCGCGAAAGCGGAGGCGCGCCAGTGCGTAGGCCGCAAGCGCTGCGATCACAATCGATACCATCGTGCTGGCAACAGCGACCAGCAGCGTGTTACCGAACCATGTCACAAACGGCGTATCATTGATCAGCGAGTCGTACTGCTCCGTTGTCCACGGTTCCGGGACGTAAATCGACGTAAACCGTTGAATTTGCAGGTCAGTCTTAAACGAGGTCACCACGATCCAGTAAAACGGAAACAGCACAAAAATGAAGACCGGAATCAGCATCAGCAAACGAACCCCGATCCCAAGCTGTTCTTTCTGCGAGCGCTTGAGACGCGAATGGCCCTGCGCCGGTGGTGGGATCAGTGCGCTGAAGGCATTACTGACCAACTGCGCTGCCCATTCAAACGGCAGGAACACAAGGTCAAGCACCCATCCAAGCACTCGGCCAAGCACGTCCAGCACCCGATCAAGGATCGATATTCGATCGACCGAATGATTCTGATCGTTCGGACGCATCAACCGCGACAGCACAAAAATAAGCAGTGCCATAAACGGGGCCATACTAAGCGCAGTCGCGGTCCCCGGCCCAAAACGCAGGCCGACGATGGCCTTTTCATAAGCAAGGATCGAGAACACGCGTGTCGCGCCACCCGGCCCACCACCCGTCATCGGGTAGATCAGGCCGAAGGTGTTAAAGGTCATGATGAAGGAAAGCAGCAGCGTGGTGAGAATCACATAGCGCAGACCCGGCAGCGTGATATGACGAAAACGCTGAATTACGGTCGCACCATCGACTTCGGCGGCCTCGTACTGCTCGCGATCAATTGCTTTTAAACCGGCCAGCAGCAGGATGACATAGAAAGGAATGCCTTTCCACACATTGACCGCAATCACGCTCGGCATCGCCAGACCCGGTTCGGCCAGCCATGCCACCGAACGGTCGATAATACCGAGCTGTTGCAGAATTGGATTTAATCCACCAAAAATGGGATCGTAAATGCTGCGCCACGTCAACGCCGTGACGACTTCCGGGACAATCCACGGCAGCAGCAGCACACCTGTCAGCACATTACGAAACGGCATCCGGGCATGAAGCAGCAGCGCGATGCCCATGCCAATGATGAATTTGATCGTCACCGATATAAATGTGAACGAAAACGTATTCTGGACAGAGCGAATGAAATCATTGTCCTGCAGCAGCCGCGTATAGTTCGAAAAACCGACGTATTGTTCCGTGCGGGTAATCACCGAATAAGTGGTCGTGCTCAGCATAATGGCATTGATGAACGGCCACATGATAAGCCCGGCCATGATAATGACAATCGGCAAAACGAAGGGAAGCGCCATCTTCCAGTCGCGTCCCAAAATTCGCGTCAGCGGAGGGGTCCTCATAGGACGATCACGCGGAGGCCATTCCAGCGATACTGGTATTCCTTCGGACTGATCCATAAGCTGTCTCTTTCAATGGAGCCATCGTGATGGCTTCTTAAAAATCTAACTCTAAGTGTCTTCGGCAGCATGCTGATCATGCAGAATGTGATCAGCATGATCTATGTGATCAGCATGATCTATGTGATCATGAGACGGTGGTTACAGGGAGCGCCACACGATATCGCCCCCTGTCTTCGGTTCAATGGTGACAAATGAGAAGTGCGCAGCGGCATCCCGCAGGACGCCGCTGCTGCTCTGCCATGTGCGGTGCTAGGACTGAAGCGCGCCGCCCTCTTCGAAGATCTGCACGATCTGGTTATGTGCTTCCTCGACAGCCTCAGCGGGTGTCATATCCCCATTGATGATATTTGCCATCATCTGGCTGGTGATTGCCGCACCATCAATCGCATCGATCAATGCATTCGGCTTCGCCGGATGTGAACGTCCATAGAAGACTTCTTCCGTCAGAAGAATATCTTCGAACACTGCAAAGTTAGGATCTGCGCCCAGCAGTTCTTCTGTCCACAGGTCGCGGTAGGCAGGCAGGAACAGCCCACCACCATTTTGTGCCATTGGAGTGT
>JAEYQF010000402.1 GCA_023410155.1 Verrucomicrobiota bacterium
CCTATATCCTGCGTCGCACGAAGAGCGCCGTCGCCCCCGAACTGCCGGCAAAGCTCGAACAAGTCATCTGGTGCGAACTCGGCGACGAACAGGCCGCGCTTTATCGCGAGACGCAGCAACGCACCGAGCGGGAGCTGTTCGATTTGGGAGCGTCAGGAGCCAGCGAGGCGCAATTGCGCTTCGCGGCGCTGACCCAGTTGCTGCGCCTTCGACAGATCTGCTGTGACCCGCGACTCGTGCTGAAGGAGGACACCGGGGAAAGAATCTCTTCGGCCAAGCTGGAGGCATTTCGCGAATTGCTGGCCGAGGCAGTGGACGATGGACACCGCGTGCTCGTCTTCTCGCAGTTCACCGCCCTGCTGGGTCTTCTGCGCGCCGAGCTCTCCGCGGAGGAGATCGCGCACTGTTATCTCGATGGCTCGATGCCGCCCCGCGCCCGCCAGGCAGAGGTCGACCGCTTTCAAAGCTCCCCGGAGATCGGCGTCTTTCTGATCTCCCTGAAGGCCGGCGGCACGGGACTCAACCTCACCGGCGCAGACACCGTGGTGCATTTCGATCCGTGGTGGAACCCAGCCGCGGAGGCGCAGGCCACCGATCGCGCCCACCGCATCGGACAGACCCGGGTCGTGACTTCCTACAAGCTGATCGCGAGCAACACCGTCGAGGAGAAGGTGCTGGCACTACAGGAAGAGAAACGCGCGTTGCTCGCCGACGTCTTCGAAGCGAGCGATGCTGCGGCCGCGAAACTTAGTCTGGCCGATCTGAGGTCGCTGCTCGGCGCTCCCCGCTGACTCGTCCTGCCCCGCCTTTGTCCCGGTTTTCTTCCAGCACCTAGGCCAAACGATATATTGCAGAATCTTTCGCCGCGCCAAAACGTCTAGTCCTCCGCGCAGTCACTCTCCTCGAGTGTCAGTTCGCCACTGTTTACCGATCCCACCCCTTATGAGTCATTCCCGCCTGTCCCGTCGCGACTTCCTGAAATCCGCCACCCTGCTTTCGACCGCCGTCGCGTTCCCGCAGATCCTGCGCGCCCAATCGGGCGATGCGCCGAGCAACCGACTCACCGTCGGCATCATCGGCACGGGCTTGATCTCGGGCAGTCACTACGGAGCTCTAATCGGTCGCGACGATTGCCGCATCGTCGCAGTGTGCGATGTCTCGCTCCCCAAGGCTCGCGCGATGAAGGAGCGGATCGAGCGCGCTTATGGCGACCAGGCAACATCGGGCCGCTATCGTGGGGTCGACGTCTATCAATATCACGAGCAACTGCTCGCGCGGCCGGACATCGACGTGGTCTTCGTCTGCACACCCGACCACTGGCACGTGCCGATCTCGCACGCCGCCATGATCGCGGGGAAGGACGTTTATTGCGAAAAGCCGCTCAGCCTCACCGTCGCTGAAGGTCGCGCTCTCGTGAACACCGCCCGGCGCCACGGTCGCATCTTGCAAACCGGCACGCAGCAGCGCTCCGAGCGTGCGTTCCGCCGCGCCGCGGAGATCGTGCGCAACGGTCTCATCGGCGACATCAAGCTGGTCCGGACCAAGCTCGGGGTATTTCCGCCCGCGCCCGATCTGGCAGAGCAGCCGATCCCCGCGGAATTCGACTATGATCGCTGGCTGGGGCCGACGCCGTGGCGTCCTTATCACGAGCAACGCGTGCTCGGCGATTACGGCGCCGGATGGCGTCGCTTCACGGAATACGGCGGCCGCAAGAATGGCGACTGGGGCGCCCACCACTTCGATATCATCCAGTGGGCCCTCGGCATGGATCACAGCGGGCCGGTCGAGTTCATCCCCAAGGGCTACGAAGGCGCGAAATATCAAACTCACGTTTACGCGAACGGCGTCCGCGTCGAACGCGTGGGCGACGACCTCAAGTCGATGATCGAGTTCACCGGCACCAAGGGCAAAGTCTGGGTGTCGCGTGACGACTACCTGGAGACGGATCCGCCCGAACTGGCTACCCGGCCTGTCCGGTCCGACGAGATTCACCTCTACGTCAGCGACAATCACCACACGGACTTCTTCAACTGCGTGCACACCCGACAGCACCCCATCGCGGACGTCGAAATCGGTCATCGCAGCGCGACGGTGGGACATCTCAACAACATCGCTGCCTCGGTCGCCCGCACGATTCGCTGGGACCCGTCCACCGAGACGATCGTCGGCGACGCTGTCGCCGCCACCATGCTCGATCGCTCCCGCCGCGCTCCCTACGGCCTGCTTTAATCCAGCCCTGACATCCGCCATGTCCTCGCACTTTTCGCGTTCTTCCCTTTCCACCGCCGCCTTCACGGCCCTGCTTGTTCTCGCCGGGTGCCAGTCGCCTTCGACTGACACAACCGTAGTGCAGCCAATCTCACCGGAGCTGCGCACGCTGGCCTACGACGGCAACAAAGCGCCTCTCCAAGCTCTCGAGCAGGAAATCGCCGCGGCCGGCAACGACGCGGCGGCGCTGGCCGGCCTCGGTCGCAGCCTCTCCACTGCGCTCCGCGATCCGCAGACTTCTCCAGCCGCCCGCCAGTATATCGCCGAGCAAATCGGCAAGCTGCCCGCGTCTGCCGTGCTCACCGCTGAGACCACTCCCGTGTTCCGCGCGATGCTGCTCGACGATGCGCAGGTGAACCTCGCGCGCCTCGCGCTGGACCGCCAACCTGGCGCCAACATCGACAAGCTCCTCATCGAAGCCTTGGACGACGCGCGCACCGAGGGGACGCGCATCGCGATCGCGCAGTCGCTGGGCCAGCGGCAGGTCGCCGACGCTGTTAGCGCCCTTGCGCGCCTGAGCAGGGATCAGAATCCCGCGGTCGCTGCGGCCGGCGTCCAAGCGCTCACCGCCATCGGCACCGCCAGTAGCCTGCGCGCACTGCAGAACCTGCCCGAAAACCAACCGCACGTGGTCGCCGGTCGCATCGCGGTCGCCGGCCGCGTCGGTGGCGCCGAGGGCGTTCGCACGCTGCGTTCCATCTACGAGAAGGTCGCGCTGGACGCCGGCACTCGCTCCGTCGCCCTCCGCGAGTTGCTTTTCGCCGAGCCTGCGCTCGCGGCTGAGCGGCTCGCTCGCGCCCTGAAGACCGCCGAAGCGGACGAACGCGCCGTGCTGGTCGAAGCGATCGTGGCCCTCCCCGGTTCAGATATCGTTCCCACGGTCGGGTCCGCAGCCGCGAGTTTTCCGCTGGCCACGCAGGCCGCCGTGTTCGAAGCGCTCGGTCGTCGGGGTGATGCCTCCGCCGTTCCTTTCATCGCCGAAGCAACCGGCCACGCCGATCCGGTCGTGCGTGCCGCGGCCCTCTCTGCTCTCGGTAATCTCCCCGGCACTCCCGACACGGCGATGCTGCTCGCCCGCCTTATCGCGCGCGGCGAATCCGCGGATGCGCGCGTCGCCCGCAGCAGCCTGAGCCGGCTCGCAGGCCCGGGCGTAGCCGACGTCGTGGTGAATCAAGCCACACGCGGCGAGACGCCGCTGCGCGTCGCGTTCATCGAAGCGCTGGGCACCCGCTACGCGACGGAAGCTGTGCCGATGCTGCTCAACCTGCGCCAGGATCCAAGCGTCGCGGTGCGCACGGCGGCTCTCGGAGCACTTGCTGATCTCGCCCCCGGATCGGCGCAATCGGCTTTGCTCGCCTGGACGCTCTCAGCGGAAGACAACGCTGAACAAGCACGCGCGCTGCGCGCGCTAGCCAACGTCTCGTTGCGCATCAGCGACCCTACCACACGTGCTCAACCGGTCGCGACCGCGATCGAACAAGCGGAGCCCGCGGTCGCCCTGCGTGTGATGCCCGTCTTGGGTCGCATCGGCGGCAGCCTGGCCGCCGAGAGCGCCGCACGTCTGGCCTTGCGCAATGATCCCACACACTCCTCTGCGGCGATCACCACGCTCTCCCGCTGGAATGATGCAACGGCTCTGGTTCCCCTCGTCAGCGTCGCCGAGCGTTCGTCCTCGGACAGCGTTCGCGCCGCGGCATGGCAAAGCGCCACCCGCCTTCTGGAGCGTTTCCGCACGATCCCCTCCGGCGATCTCACGGCTGCGATCAGCCGCTTGCTCAACACCTCCGACGACATCGCGGGACGGCGGCGCCTTGTTTATCTGCTCGGCCGCGCCAGCGACGCCGATGCCCTGTCGCTCGCGACACAATTGCAGGCCGACGAGAATCTGCGTGCAGAAGCAACGGATACCGCCCTCGCCATCCGGGCCAATCAAGCCGGAGCTCCGGTCGTCCGCACTTCCGCGGGGAACTGGGCGCTTAGGAACCTCATGGATGGCTCCACCGCCACCCGTTGGACCGTATCGGCCACTGCAGGCCAGTGGATCGAGGTCGACTTCCGCCTCTCCCGCCCGATCCGGCAACTCGTGCTCGACGCCGGAACCCGCCGCGAGGATCTCCCGGCGCACCTCGAAATCTACGTCACAGACGATCTTTCCAGCCCCGGCCCGGTGCGTGCATCCGGCAACGGTCAGCGCGACCGCACGGTGATCGACCTGCCCCGCGACACGCGCGGCCGCTACTTGATCATCCGGCACACGGAAACCCTCGAGGATGGCTGGTGGACGGTCGCGGAGTTGCTGGTGGATTGAGACCACGCCGTTTTCGTTTTACGTTAGCCGTCCTTCCCTGCGCCTGAGCCTCCCTAATGTTCGTCCCTCTGGCTTCTCTGCACTCGACGCATTGATGCCACTGCCTTCACTAACAACTCCCCTGCGATTTCGCACCCCCGGCGTCCACCTGCCGCGCCACCCGCGACCTTACTCACCATGAGCGATCAAACCAACTCCTCCCCCGCCTGCCGTTGGGACTACACGATGGCGTTCCTGATTCTGCGCCTGTTCCTCGGACTGCGCACGCTGCTGGCCGGCGTCGAGAAATTCGAGGCCAAGGGCACGTATTCGTTCGCCAACTACTACGAGAACATGAATCGCATGGCGAACGGCATCACCGGCGCCTCCTTCCTCCCGCTGTGGGCGACCAAGAGCTTCGCACTTTCGCTCGGTTATCTGCTCACGATTCTGGGTGTCGCCCTGCTGCTTGGCTTGAAGACTCGCCTCACGCTCGTCGCTTCGGGCCTGCTCTATGTCGGCTTGGGCTTCGGCCTCATGGCCGTCCAGGAAGGCGAAGGTGTGGCCTGGATCGGCATGCAAGTGTCCATGTTTGTCGGAGCGCTCCTGCTCGTCCGCTACAACCGTTTCGCTCTCTGGGCTGACAAGTCCTGCTAACGCGTGCCTCCGATGTCTGACACTTCTCTCAACTCTCCCGTGCTCACGCGCCGGGACTTTCTCGCGACCGGAGCGAAGCTCAGCGCTGCGTTCCTCGCGGCGCCCTACATCATGCGGGGCCAGTCTGCCGGCGGCGATGCGATCAACGTCGCCCTCATCGGCTGCGGCGAACAAGGCCGCGTGCTCCTCAACGCCGCGATCAAAATTCCCAACCTGCGCTTCCGCGCGGTGTGCGACATCTGGCCCTACAACCGCACCTACGGTGAGCGTCTGCTCAAGAAATTCGGCCACGATGCCCGACCCTTCGAGGACTACCGCGAGATGCTCTCCGCAGTGCCGGACGTCGACGCCGTGATCGTCGCCACGCCGGACTTCGTTCACGCCGAACACACGAACGCCGCCCTCAAGGCCGGCAAGCACGTCTATTGCGAGAAACTGATGGCCCACACGATCGAGGCCGCTCGCTCCATGGTGCTGACCGCACGTGAGACGGGCAAACTCCTCCAAATCGGCCACCAGCGCCGGAGTAATCCCCGCTACCTCCACGCGAAGGAAAAGCTCATCCAGGACGCCCGCCTGCTCGGTCGCATCACAAACGCCAGCGGCCAGTGGAATCGTGCCGTTTCCGACGATCTCGGCGCCCCCGCCAATCACGTGCTCCCCGAGGCCAAGCTCAACCAATACGGCTACGCCAACATGCACGAATTCCGCAATTGGCGCTGGTTCAAACGCTATGCCGGCGGCCCGATCTCCGACCTCGGCGCTCACCAAATCGACATCTTCAACTGGGTGCTCGGCGTAAACCCCAGCTCAATCATCGCGGGAGGCGGAGCGGATTACTACACCTCTCACGAGTGGTATGACAATGCCACCGCGATCTACGAGTATCCCACCTCTGCGGGCATGGTTCGCGCCACCTACGGCGTGCTCACCACGACGAGCGCCGGTGGCGGTTACCATGAATACTTCATGGGCGACGAGGGCTCGCTGAAAATCTCGGAGAACCCGAAATACACCAAGCTCTATCGCGAAGCTCGCGCCCCCGAGTGGGACCAATGGGTGGAGAAAGGGTTGATCGCCAAGCCAGAGTCCGGCGAAGGCGCTCCCACGCCGGCCAAAGCTTGGGAGAAACCTCGCGCCAAACTCAGCACCGGCCCCTCACGCGGATCCGTGGTCGACGTTCGCGAAACCGCGGAGCTTTCCGCGTGGGACATCCCGGTCACGCTCGACAAGGCGATCCACCAGCCGCATCTCGAGAACTTCTTCGACGCGATCCGGCACGGCACACCGCTCAACTGCCCGGCCGAATCCGCCTTCGCCACCGCCGTCACGGTGCTTGGCGTCAACCGCGCAATCGCCGCGCAGAAGATGCTCAAATTCGCACCCGAGGATTTCGTCGTCTGAGCAGGCCACCCCGACTGCTCGAGTCTTGCCCTTCCGGGCAGGTGCGCCGGCCCAATCGCGCCAGCCACTTGCCCGATGCCACTTAACCGCTACTTTTTTCGCCATGATTCGCTCCCTCCTTGCCTTCGCCGTTGTCCTCTCCGCGCTCGGCTCTGCCGCGTTCGCCCAGGACAAGGTCCCGCTCAAGATCGACCTGCCGAAGCCGCTGTTCGTCGGCACGCCCCGTCCGCTGCAACTCGCCAATCTCGAGAAGCCACGCGCCGGTCGTCGTCCCGAGATCATGGTCCCTGCCGGCACGGTCAACCTCTCGCAAGGCCAGCCTGTCACCAGCAGCGATCCGCTCCCGGTGATCGGTGAACTCACCTATCTCACCGACGGCGACAAGGCCGGCACCGAAGGCACCTACGTCGAGCTCGGGCCCGGCACGCAGTGGGTGCAGATCGATCTGGGTGCCTCCGCCACCATCGAGGCCATCGTCGCCTGGCATTTCCACTCGCAAGCCCGCGCCTATCACGACGTCGTGGTCCAGGTCTCCGACAGCGAAGATTTCAGCTCTGGCGTGAAAACGCTCTATAACAACGACGACGACAACTCCTCGAGCCTCGGCGCCGGCAAAGATCCCGCCTACATCGAGACCTTCGAAGGTCGTCTGATCGAAGCCAAGGGTGCCAAAGGCCGCTACGTCCGCCTCTACTCCAACGGCAACACGTCCGACGAACTCAACCACTACATCGAAGTGGAAGTCTACGGCCGCAAATAACCCCGGCCCCTCTGAGTCTTTACGGCCCGGCCTCACCGCCGGGGCTTTTTCGTGCCGCCATGAGTCCCGACTCAAGCCGCACCTTGTCCCGACTCGATCCGAACCTAGGCACGACTCCCCCCAATCGCCTGACAGCAAGACTGCGTGCTCCGCCCGAGGTTGTCCCCGCCGCATCGTCCACTCAACGTGTCGTCATGCCCCGCTTCGTTACCCCCTGGATGCCGCTCATCGTCGTGACGGTGCTCGGCTTGTGGTTGCGGGTGCATGACCTGGACGTCCGCCCCATGCACGCGGACGAAGCCAACCAAGCCGTCAAATCCGGCCAGTTGCTCGAAGGCGCAGGCTACACGCTCGATCCGCGCGATCACCACGGACCGACGCTCTACTACGCCGCCGTATCATTGGCCTGGATACGCGGAGAACACACGCTCGCGCAGCTTTCCGAAACCACCGTGCGACTCGTCCCGGCGCTGTTCGGCACGCTCGCGATTCCCCTGCTGTTTCTGCTCGTCACGAGCGCCTCTGCGGCCTCGCCACGGACGACGGTGCTCGCACTCGCCGCCGCCGCGTTTCTCGGGCTCTCACCACCGGCTGTTTACTACAGCCGCTATTTCATCCAGGAGACGCTGCTGCTCACGTTTTCTCTCGGCGCCTGTGTTTGCGCGCTGCGCTGGCACCATTCGCTTCACCTGGCGTGGGCGATCGCCGCCGGCGTGGGCGTGGGACTCATGCTCTCCACCAAGTCCAGCGCCCTGCTCTTCTTCGCGGCCGCCTTGATTTCCACTCGCGTCGTGGGTTTCCGCTTCACCCGCGCTCTCGTGCGCCCCGCAGGCGCGGCTCTCGTTGCCGCACTTCTCGTGTCCGCGCTTTTCAGCTCATCTTTTGGTTCGAATCCCGGCGGGATTGTCGACGCGCTTCGGGCTTACGGATTCGGCGCCGCGCGCGCCACCGGCGAGAGCGGACACGAAAAACCATGGACCTACTACGGTCAGCTCTTCCTCTGGCAGCGCCACGGCGGACTCGTTTTCCATCAACTCGCCTTCACCACGCTCGCGCTGGTCGGCGGCGCGCTGGCGTTTCGTCGGCGCACGGATCCAGTGTCGCTCGTTCGCTGGGCGGCCGTCTATCTCCTGCTCGTTTTCACTGCGTTTTCGCTCACGCCCTACAAGACGCCGTGGCACGCGATTCACCTTGTGCCGCCGCTCGCCATTCTCGCCGCGTCGGCGTGCGTGCTCGTCCCGCGCTGGTGGTGGGTCGTTCCCGTGTTCGGCGCGACTTGCGCCACGTTGTGGTCACAGGCCCGACTCGTCGCGTTTCAGCGGCCGGCCGATGCGCGCAATCCTTACGCTTACGTCCACAGCTCCCCTGACGTGAGGAAATTCCGGGCGATCGCCGAGAGCGCAGCTGATGCCAACCCGGAACAACCGATCTTCGTCATCGGCGAGGAATACTGGCCGATCCCGTGGTATCTCCGGAGTGTGCCTAACGTCGGCTACTGGTCCGAACCGCCCGCGCAAATCGACGGCGCGCTCGTGATTGCCACGCAAACCTACGCTCCCGCCGTCCGCGAGCAGCTCCGCGGCAATTATCGCGAACGCATCCTCGGTCTCCGGCCGGGCGTGCTGTGCATCGCTTTCGTTCGGGAATGAACACCGCGCGGCCGCAGCTCCACTCGCTCGTCGTCCCCTTCTACAACGAAGAGGGAAACGTCCTTCCTTTGCTCGAGCGAGCGGTCGATGTGCTCACCGCCTTCGACGTGCCGTTCGAAATCATCCTCGTGGACGACGGTAGCAACGACGCCACGCCCGCCGAGCTCGTCACCGCCGCTGCGCGCTGGCCGGAAGCGCGCGTGCTCACCCATCCGCACAACCTCGGGCAAGCCGCTGCGCTGCTCGCCGGGCTCCACGCTGCTCGCGGGGAACTCGTCTTCACCATGGACGGCGACGGTCAGAACGATCCGCGGGATTTTCCGCTGCTCCACGCGCCTGTCGCCGGCAACCAACTCGATCTCGCCTGCGGTTGGCGCGTAAATCGGCACGACTCCGCGGCGCGCCGCATCCTCTCCCGCATCGGCAATGCGATTCGCGGCCGCGTTCTCAGGGATGGTCTCCACGATGGCGGTTGTCAGCTCCGTGTGATGCGCCGCGAAATCGTGGGCGTGCTTTTTCCCGTCGACCTCATGCAATCGTTTCTGCCCGCGATTGCCGCGGCATCGGGTTTTCGCGTGGGCGAGTTTCCAGTCTCCCACCATCCACGTATTCGCGGGCGCGCGAAGTTCGGCTTGCGCCAACTCTGGTGGCGTCCGTTTGTCGCCCTGCTGCGCGTTCGCCGCGAACTTCGCTCCCGCCGCCGATGACTTGGGAAACCTTCCATCACGAAGCCATGGCTACGGACTTCGCGATCTACATCGCGGGACATCCGGCCGACTACGCACGTCAGGCCGCTACCGCCTGCTGGCGAGAACTCGACCGACTCGAGAGCGAACTCTCCCGCTTCATCCCCACCAGCGACATCTCACGGATCAATCGACTCGCCCGTGGCGAAAGCACCGTGATCGGCGACGACACGCTTCAGTGCCTGATCCTCGCCGCCAACTTCACCCTCGCCACGCATCGAGCGTTCGATCCAGCCTATGGCTCGCGACATCAGATCGCGCTGCCGCCGGGTTCGGTCCCTTTCACGCTCGATCCCGAAAACCACCTGATCACATCGCAGGTAGACCAACTTCAACTCGACCTCGGCGCGATCGGCAAAGGCTACGCCCTCGATGTGCTCGCACAGACACTCGCCGACTGGCAGATCGCCACGGCATGCCTGCAGAGCGGTGGCAGCACCGCGCTCATTCTGGACGCTCCTGAAGGCTGGGCGGGTTGGACGATTGGCGTGGGCGACGAGGATAACCGCCGCGAAATTACGTTTACACGCGCCGCCCTAAGCGGCTCCGGCGTCGCGGTGAAAGGCCAGCATGTTCGCGACCCGCGCACACAGAGCGCCGCGCCCCGCCAGTCTCGCGTGTGGGCCATCGCGGAGAACGCCGCCCTGTCCGACGCCCTTTCGACCGCCTTCTTTGTGTTGAACGATCAGGAAATCGCCGCGTTCTGCGAAGCGCATCCCGAGGTCGGCGCTGCGATCAGCCGCCCCGGACAGCCGCTCGCCATCCACGGCTCGCTGCGCCGCTATCTCCCGCCGTAAACCACCTTCTGTTGTCCACGCCATGAAACCTCCGCGTCGCGACGATCCTTTCCGCGTGCGAAAAGCCCGCCCCGAGCACCCGCTCGTTTGGCTCGCGGAGCCGCTGCAAAACGAACCCACGCTCGAGCTAAAGTCGTGGTTCGGCGGACGCACCATCTCGCTCGACGGCAAACACCACCTGTTTCTCACCACGCAGGACGAGCCGTGGCAGGGCGTGCTTGTCTGCACGTTCCACGAACACCACGCGAGCCTGCTCGCGGAGTTTCCCGCGCTCGTGCCACATCCAATCCTCGGCAAATGGCTCTATCTGGCAGAGTCCGCGCCGACATTCGAGCGGGACGCAAAGCGGCTGGTGCAGCTCGTGCGCGCCCGCGACCCCCGCCTCGGCATCCTGCCATCCGCGCGAAAAAAGAAAGCTACGAAGAAAAAGATCCGGTTCGGTGACGCCTTGTAGGGCAGACGCTGCTGTGGGCTGCTTGCACTTGTTGTGGAGCTCACTTCGTTCCGCTTCTCGCTCCGCCATGAAAGTCACTGAGATCGCCTTCACCGGTTATTCCGTCACCGACATGAAACGCGCAAAGGCCTTCTACGAAGGTCTCCTTGGCCTCGAGAAGTCGCGCGGCTTCGGCGAGCACGATGGCGAGGATCGCTGGGTGGAATACGACATCGGCGCGGGCTGCCTGGCCTTGATCAACGGCGCCGGGGCAGACTGGCCTCCTCACCCGGCCGGAACCGCCGCGGCCCTCGAAGTGGACGATCTCGACGGGTTCGTGACCAAACTCCGTGAGCACAACGTCAAGTTTGTGTGGGAAATCCAGGAGGCACCCGTTTGTCGGATGGCGGTCGTCGCAGATCCGGACGGCAACTGGGTCGTGTTGCACCAGCGCAAACCCACGCACCCGGAGAACGCCGGCACGCCCGGTCCTTCCTGAGGCGACACCGCGCCGCGCGCCACGTCCGCGAGGTCACGGGTCTTCGCGTCTTCAGATTGTGGATACGGCGATTTGATCGACCTGCCACCACTGCAGAGCGCGCACGCGGCTCTGCATGTCGTCGAGCCTGCTAAACACATACACGCTCGCGCCCGCCATGATCCAAACGGACTCACCTGCCGGGAAGGTCGCCTCGGTCTGCACGCTCAGCCGGTGCGTGGTCTGCTCGATGTCAGCCATCACGGCACTCTTGTTGTCGCCACCTGAATCGATCTGCTGCGTGACCAGCAACTGCCGCTGGATCGACTCGCGCGCGGGACGAATCACCGACCCGAACAGGTGGTAAGAGCATGTGAGCTCACCCTCGGAGAAACCCCAGTTGTCCTTCAGCGACAGTGTCGCGTGATTGTAGAAATTCCTGATCTCGGCATCGATGCGGATAGGCCCCTCCCGGGGCATGCGATACGGGACACCACACGACGCCATGACCTCCGCACCATTGAGATAAAGCAGGCCCCACAGACCGTCCGAGAACGACGTATGCTCGTCGTTGTCGTATTCCGCGTCGATGATCAGTTGCCCGGAATCCGGCAACGTAAACGAGCGGTCGGTGACCTCGATGTGGAACTCGGGGCCGAGCACCACCCGGCTATCGTAGAGCGGAAACGGCGCGCGAAAGATCGAAGCGTCCGCCGGCACGTCGGGCGCGATCACAGTTCCCTGGTTTTTCGGCCGCAGGCGCTTCAGCCAATCGGAGAACCTGCGGGACGCCACAGATTGCAGTCGGCGCACGGCGCGATAGCGCGGGACCGCCCGGGAAAGGGCTCGGTCGAGTTTCAGGCGCACCGCCTGACGCCGCGCCTCCCACTCGGCCGCGTCGGCCGGAGCACGGAGATTGTCCGCGTGCCATCCCGCTTTAGCCTCGGCCGCGAGCGCGGCCACGCGCCGAAGGTCAGCCTTTGAAACCATTCGGCGCACTTCGCCCGGAGACAGCTTGGAAAATCTCTGCCAGTCCGCGTGAAGTTCAGCCGCGGCCTTCTGGCGGAGCGATCCGATGCGATTACGAGGCAGATTCGAACCCGATCGTGCTCGGCGGTCGGAGATGACGGGGACTAGCGTGCTCATGGGGCCAATGAATGGGCTCACGCTCGTCGTGAGAGAGACCACTCCGCTGGTTTTAGCAGAATAACCCCAGCCCGGGCATCGGGCCGAAATCGCGCCGATGGATCAGCGGAAGCCGGAGCAGCTCGCGCGGGCTCATCGCTGCAATGCGAGAACCAAGACCTCGCATCCTTCGCTCACGTCTTGCTTGAGCATGCGATCATCCACTTCGTGCCGAACTTGTCCGCGAACGATCCGAAGTAATCGCCCCAGAACATCTCCTGCATCGGCATCTCGATCTGCCCGCCTGCGGAAAGCTCCTTGAAAAGCCGGTCCGATTCCGCGCGCGTGTCAGGCTGGAGGTTGATGTAGACATTGTTTCCCACCGCTACCTTGGAGCCCATCGCCTCCACGCAATCGCTGCCCATGAGCATGTATCCGCCGAGAATCGGCAGCGCGACGTGCAGCACCAGGTTCTTGTCCGCCTCCGCCAGCGGCGGGCTTTGCTCTCCCGCCGGCATCTGCGAGAAGCGCGCAATCGGCCCGACATACTCGGTGTTGAAAACGGATTTGTAGAACGTGAACGCCTGCTCGGCGGTGCGGTGAAAAATCAGATACGTGCTGACGGTGGCCATGGGATTTGAGAGGTGGTTCGAATTCGGGCATCACGTGTCCGCATCCATCTCAACGCGCGGAGACAGGCCGACCGGACATGCTTCCCGCAATCTCACCCGGCGATGCATGATCGCTCGAACGCCTGCTGCGACCCCGGCGATTTCCCCGTCTCAAACTGCCACGCGGGACCACACCTCGTGCCGGGACCGCACCGATGGAGCACGGTCCGAAGGTGGTTAACTTCCCTCCTCATTGTCCGGTGCGGCTCGCTGCGCCACGGCAACGTGTCCCTCGTCCGCCGTCACCGGCGGACCCGTTCAAACCACCTCAAGATAATCATCATGAAACCTCTCTCCTCCTCCCGCTCCGCTGTGCTCGCCGCTCTCATTGGTGCCTCTGCCATCCTCCTTGACGGCTGCGGTCCGCGCACGCAAGAAACCGCTGACACCAACTCCTCCGGCGCATCAACCGCCGACTCCAACAACTACGCCGCCGAGAGCAGCCAACCCGCCTCCACCGGCGGCGGCCCGGGCGCGGCCGGATCGGGATCCGCCACCGACGCGTCCAGCAGCTCGCAAGCCATGAGTTCAAGCGATGCTGGCCAGACCGCCGAGACCGGCGGACGCGCAACCCCATCGGGATCGTTCGCCACCGCAAACCAAGACGCCCAGCTGCACGACCAGAGCGGCGCACCGACGGAACAGCGTATCCGCACGGAACTACGCGACGGCGCGATCGCCATGGACGACGCGCAACTCCAGGACATCGACATTCAAGTCTCGAACGAAACGGTCACATTGACCGGCATCGCGCCATCCGAAGACGCCATCCGCCAAATCGAACAGCGCGTGCGCCAAGTCGAGGGCGTGCGGCAAGTGAACAATCAACTCCAAGCCCGCTCGGCCGCCGAGTGACCGACCTGACGCGGCATCCATAGGTCCGACTCGAAGCGCACTCGGGCTCGACCCGGTCCGCATTGAGTCCCGACCCGATCCGCACCTTGGCTCGGCTCAATCCGCACTGGGGCCCGACCCGGTGCGGATTTTGTCGCGACCTGGGACGCACGCTGGAGCGATTTGCTCCTCGCTCAGGTCTGGCCTCGCGCGGGGCGCTCCTATTTCAGAGCCTGGTAAACAGTGACCTTGAAGCGCTGGTTCAGATTGTTGCCGCCAGTGGGCGTGAGCTGAGTCATCAGGACAGCCACCAACCGCTCCTTGGGGTCGACGACATACTGCGGGAAATACGCGCTGCCCCAGCCGTAGGCACCTTCACCGACCAGCTCGCCGTAGCGTCCGGGATGATCGTTGACCCAGAACCCAAGCCCCAAGGATTGCGTGTCCCACCGGAAGAGGTTGCCGGTGTGATTCTCGTGCGCGAGCGCGACCGTGCGAGGACTGAGCAGGCGAACACCATCGAGTTGGCCCCCGTTGAGCAGCATCTGGAGGAAACGGCCATAGTCTCCAGCCGTTGAATACAAGCCGGCTCCTCCCGAGAAGAGCTTGCGTGGACCATCGATGAAGTCGGTGCGTCGGGAATCTTCCTTGCG
>JAEYQF010000409.1 GCA_023410155.1 Verrucomicrobiota bacterium
TAACCGCCCAGTTCGCGTCCCCAGGCCGGCCAGTCGAGGCGACGGCGTTTCCGCGCAGCGGACGACACGAACCGCTCCGCCGATCGGCCGCGGATCGGCAAGTGTCCGAGCTCGGTGTTCTGCACGAGTTGCCCGCGATTGAACAACGACGACCCGATTCCGGTGCCGAGGGTGAGCAACAGCACGGAACCCGCCTCCCCGCGGCCGATCCCGAGTCGCATCTCCGCCAGACCCGCGGCGTCAGCATCGTTGATCAACGCCACCCGGCAGCCGGTCGCCTTGGCGAAGAGCGCCTGCACATCGCGGTTGATGAAACCTTTGTGGAGATTGGCCGAGGTCAGCACCCGCGGACCGCGCACCACACCGGGGAATCCGACGCCGATCGGGCCGCGCCATTGGAACGCTTGAGCGAGGCTCGCGACGGTTTTCGCCATCGCGAGCGGAGTGAGCGCTTTCGGCGTCTCGATCTTCAGACGTTCGGAGAGCAGCTGCCCGGTCGTCGTGTCCACGGGAGCTCCCTTCACCGCGGAGCCACCAATATCGATGCCCAGCACTTTCATGCGTTTAGCCATCTTCCGTTAACTTTGAACTGTCCGCTCCGGGCTCAGCCGCAGGAGTGCCCGTCGCCGCCGTGAGCGTGCCCATGGCTCAGTTCTTCAGCGGTCGGTGCTCGCACCGCCGTGATCTCCACGTCGAAAGTCAGATCCACGCCTGCGAGCGGGTGATTAGCGTCGAGCAGGACTTCGTTGCCCTCAATCGCCACCACCGTGACCACGGGGGCGAAGTTGTCCTCGCCAGCCTGGAAGCGATCGCCCGGCTGCAACTCACCTTCCACCGGCAGCAATCCGCGATGCACACGCTGGATCTGACTCGGGTCCCGCTCCCCGTAGGCCTCGGCGGCCGCGACCTGGACTCGTTGTTTGGCGCCGGCTTGCGTCCCACGCAGCTGCCGGTCGAGACCCTCGATGATCTGGCCTGCTCCCTCGAGATAAGTCACCGGAGCTCCGCCCGTGGACGTGTCGATCATGCGCCCGTCCGGATCGCGGAGCGTGTAGTGGAAGGTGACAACCCGGGGCTCGAAGGAAGAACTCATGCGTGTGCGGCCCACATCACAGCGATGAGCGCGGCGACTCCAAGTGCATTCTGACCGTCCGCGATTTCAAACTTCCTGGCGCAAAACTTCCAACGGCGGGTGCCGCGTCACTGAGCGATTGGCGAGCAAACCCACCACTAGCGTCACGCCCATGGCCGCGACGATTGCGACTCCGACCGTGAGCGGCGGGAAAGCCGGTGCTGCTTTGAAGACGAAACGCGCAAGCAGCGCATTGGCGCCGAGCGCCAGGCCTCCGCCGGTGACCGCAGCGAGAAACCCCAGCAGCGCATACTCCACCGACTGAATCTGCCAAAGCTGCCGCCGCGACGCGCCGAGGGTTCGCAACAACACCGTCTCGCGGATCCGCTGAAACCGGCCGCTCATCACCGCCCCTGCCAGCACCAACACGCCGGTCGCAACCGTGAACGCGGCGATGAAACTCACCACATACGCGACTTTTCCCATGATCTCGTCGATCGTGCGCATGATCAGGGCGAGATCGATTGCTGAGACCGTCGGCAACTCACGTCCGACCGTCTGCTGCAATCGCGCCGACGCGTCAGTCGACGGCGCTCGCACCGCCGCGATGAAAGTCTGCGGCGCCGCTTCGAGCACGCCCGCGGGAAACACGACGAAGAAATTCGGCTGCATGCGCTGCCACTCCACCTGGCGGAGACTCGCCACGTAGGTCGTCAACGGCACACCCTGCACGGAGAACACCAGCTCGTCGCCGAGCCCGACCTGCAGATCGCGCGCGAGACCCTGCTCCAGCGAGATCGGGATCCGCGCCGCCTCCGCCTCCGCTGCCGCCACGAATTCGCCTTCCACTATTTTTTCCGTGTCCGACAGCGACGAGCGGTAGGTCGAGCGATACTCACGGCGCAGCGTCCATCCCGGGATGCCGGCGCCGCCGTGCTTCAACAACGCCTCGACATCGATGCCCTTCACTCGCGTGAGCCGCATCGTGACGATGGGCGCATCCGCCATCAGCGGAGATCCACTTTCTGCGACGATGCGGCGAAAATCGCCCATCTGATCCTCCTGGATGTCGAAGAACATCAGGTTGGGCCGATCGCCCGCCGCGATGCTCGAGATTTTTCCCAGCAGCGTTTCGCGCGTGAGCACCAGCGTCAGCATGAGAAACACGCCCAACCCGAGCGACGTCACGAGCAACACCGTGCGATTGTTCGGTCGATGCAGATTGGCCAGCCCCTGCCGCAACACATACGGCCAGCTCCGGCCCGGTGCGAGACGGCGCGTGAGCCATGTGATGAGTTTCGCCACCGCCCAAAACACCGCGAAACTCGCCGCGAGCACGACGGTGAATCCCAGTCCTTTCCGCTTGCCAGCCTCCAGCACCGCGAAGCCGAGCACCGCCGCCGCGATGCCGGCATAGATCCACCAGCGCAACCGATCGGGCGATACCTTGAGTCCTTGCGCCGAGCGCAGCGCCAGCAGCGGCGAGACTTTCCGCACCGCCAGCAAGGGCAACAGCGCGAAGAGAATCGAGATCATCAGCCCCGCCGCCATCCCCTGCAGCACCGCCCGCCACGACAAACGCACGTCTAACGCAAAGGGCAGGAAGTCGCGCACCAGCCGCGGCAGCACCTGCTCGACCGCGATGCCCACCGCTGCGCCCAGCACCGCGCCGATCAACCCGATCGCGATCCCCTGCACGATATAAACCGCGAAACTCGTCCGCGCCGAAGCGCCAAGGCAGCGCAGCACTGCCACGGTGGCGAGTTTCTGTCGCACATACACGTGCATGCCGCTCGCCACTCCGACCGCGCCGAGAAACAGCGAGACGAAACCAACCAAGCTGAGAAACGATTCCACATCGGCCATGCTCGCGCCGAGGTCGCGCTTGCGGTCTTCGACGGTGGTGAAGTTCAGCCGCTCGCCCGCGAGATCGCGCTTCAACGCCGCCACGACTTCCTCCGCATCCGCACCGCTGCGCAGCTTCAGATGAGCGCGATACGAGCGGATACCCTCCCGGTCGAGCAGCCCCGTCTTCGCCATCGCCGCAGCCGAGAGATACACCCGTGGTGAAAACATGGATACAGCCGCAGACTCGCCCGGGATCTTTTGCAGCGCGCCGGCCACGGTCAGGCGCGCATTGCCGATCACGACCGGATCGCCCACCTGCACCCCGAACTGCACCAGGATCGTCTCCTCCAGCAGCGCCGAGTCGCCGTCCGCGAGCGCCGCCATGGCTCCGACCGGCTCCGTCAACATCTCCCCGTAAAACGGGAAATCACCCTCCAGCCCGCGCACCTGCACCAGTCGTCGCTGATCATTGCGAGTGGGAAAGTTCACCATCGAGGTCACCGCCACTTCGTGCGCGATCGCCTCCGTGACGGCCGTGAGTCGGGCGAGTGTCTCTCCGCTAAACGGCTGGCGCGAAGTCACCGCCAGATCGGCGCCGAGCAGGCCTCGGGTCTGCTCGGAGATCGCACGCCGCAGATCGTCGCCCACCGACCCGATGCCCACCAGGGCCGCGATGCCCATGACGACCGAGAGCGAAACCAGCAGGAGCCGGCGCCGCGAGGCCCGTGAATCCCGCCACGCCATTTTCAGGATGAAGCGCATGGTGACGTGCCGGGTCGGTTCAAACCTTCTCGTCGCTCACCACGGCGCCACCGCGCAGCCGGATGATGCGATGACAGCGCCGGGCCAGTTCGAGATCATGCGTCACGAGCACGAGCGTGGTGCCCCGTTCGCGGTTCAGTTCAAAAATCAGGTCGGCGACCAGATGCGCCGTATCCGCATCGAGATTGCCCGTGGGTTCGTCACAGAAGAGAATCTTGGGACGATTGATGAACGCACGCGCGAGCGCCACGCGCTGCTGCTCGCCGCCGGAGAGCTGCACCGGGTAATGATCCGTGCGCGAACCAAGCCCGACTCGGTCCAGCAACCGTCGCGCCTCGGGCTCGCAGCCGCTCTCTCCCCGCAACTCGACCGGCACGAGCACATTTTCCAAGGCGGTCAGCGTCGGCACGAGTTGGAAGTTCTGAAACACAAATCCCACGTGCTCGTTGCGCACGCGCGCCCGGGCATCCTCGTTGAGAATCTCGAGCCGTTCGCCCGCCAGCGTCACGCTGCCGCGGCTCGACGCATCGAGTCCGGCACACAGCCCGAGCAAGGTGGTCTTGCCGCTGCCGCTCGGTCCCACGATCGCGAGCGTGTTGCCCGACGAGAGCTCGAAATTCACTTCGTGCAACACCGTGAGCGGGCCTGCGGCGGTGTCGTAGATTCGGGCCAGTCGCTCGACTTTTAGGATCGCTTGGTCACTCATGGGTTCAAAAGGCCGCCACTGAATACAGCTTCCAGCACGAAAGCTAGTTTGAGCGGTCGATTTTCTCCATGAGCGCCCGGTTCTTACATTTTTTCTGGCTTGCCAGTATCACTCTGCTCGCTCCCGCCGCACAAGGTGCGGAGGCAAAGACGATCGTCTTCTTCGGCGACAGCCTCACCGCGGGCTACGGCCTCGATGATCCGCTCGGCGAGTCCTATCCCGGTCTCATCGAGCAAAAGATCGCGGAGGCTGGCGCGACTCACCGGGTCGTCAACGCGGGGCTCAGCGGTGAGACGAGCGCGGGCGGGCTCCGCCGCGTGGATTGGATTCTGCGGCAGGAGATCGACCTCTTCTTCCTCGCTCTCGGCGCCAACGACGGGCTTCGCGGCATCGAACCCGCGCTCACGAAGAAAAACCTGCAAGCAATCATCGACCGCGTGCGCGCGAAACGTCCCCGCGCGACGATCGTAATCGCCGGCATGATGATGCCGCGCAGCATGGGCGAGAACTACGCCCGCGAGTTTGGCGCCATCTTTCCCGATCTCGCGCGCGACAATAATCTCACGCTGATGCCGTTCCTCCTCGAAGGCGTCGGCGGCGTTCCGTCGCTCAACCAGCCCGACACGATCCATCCCAACGCCGAAGGCCACCGCTAGATGGCCGAGCTGATCTGGAGCTATCTGCAGCCGCTGTTGTGATCCGCGGATAACCGCGACCGGACGCGAATCAACGCGTCCTCAGTCGCACCAAGGTCGGACCCGAGTCGTGCCAAGATGCGGGCCGAGGAGGCCCAACTAGCA
>JAEYQF010000410.1 GCA_023410155.1 Verrucomicrobiota bacterium
GACAAGTTGGACGGGGGCGTTTCGCTCATAAAAAAATCCGGCACGCGGCCGGATTTGGAGAATCACACTGAGCGCGCGCTTAGCGGCCCATGCCGGAGCCCATGCCCGGAATCTGACCTTCCCAGTCGGCGGGACGGCTCCACGGAATCGAGGAGTCCTGCTGGTTGGAAGCGCATCCGGCAAACAAGGCCGCGAAGAGGAGGGCAAGGAGACCGAGCACCGGTTTCTTGAGGGAGTTCATGAATCACTGGGTTAAAACGGCCAAATCGCCCTTCTGCAAGACGCCATGCAAGGAATCGGGCCTGACCTGGGCGACCGAGAATGCCGGCCGCGCGTCGCTGATAAGAACCTCAGCCAGCACCTCGGTTCCGCGCTGTATGGTAAGTGTCTGTCCGGCGGCGGCTCCACGATTACTGCCGTAATTCAGAATGACGAATGAGCTGGAAGGTCCGACGCTCAACACGAGTGCGCGCGGGCGGCTCGAAAAGACGGCGGTGGCATTTGCCGTCGCGCTGGCGGCCGCCCCGCGATTCGCCTCGGCGAGCTGTCGTTCGAGTTGCGCGATCGTCGCGCGCGCGGCGTCGAGCTCCTGGCCCGACACGGCCTGGGCGCGAGCGTCGGCGAGTTCGATACGCAGGTTTTGCATCTGCCGGCCAAGTTCGGTGGAGGCGAGTTCGCGGGCGGCGAGGAGATTCTTTGTCTGCGTCAGCTCGTGTGAGAGCTGCGCGTTTCTGGTCTCCGAAGAAGTGAGCTTCGATTTTGTCTCCCCCAAATCCGCGTCGAGCGTGGTGAGACGGGTGTTGAGGCCGTCGATGTTTTCGTGAGCGGTTCCGAGCTGCCGCTGGAGATCATGGGCACGAGCGGTGGCGCTGACGAGCTGTGTCTGGAGATGAGCGCGCGTTTCGACGAGCCGCCAGTAGAGCGCGGCGGCAACCGCGGCCCCGGCAAACACGAGCACACTCAGCGCAATCGACAGACGATTCATCGAGCTGGAAGCCCCGGTTCTGCGCGCACGCCTTCGCGGTGGGAAGCGCAAAATGGCGCGACCGTGTCCGCACCTTGGCTCGACTCGGTGCGCACCTCGGCGCGACGTGGGACCGACCGTGGCGTGACTCGGTGCGGAGTCTAGCCGCGGGCTGGTCTGGCTTCGATTGTGCGCTTCGCCACGGTGCGCCGACGCGAGACTCCAAGCGGACTCTTCGCTTCGCTCAGATTGGGAAGACGGGGGAAACAAAAAAACCCGGCGCAAGGCGGCGCCGGGTTGATAGGGAAGCGAACTCGGTGCGATTTACTTCACGCCGTAGCGCGACTCGAACCACGGGGACTTGGCGCGCTTTCTTACGCCCGTGTTCTTGTTCGCGGCGAGGTGCTCAAGGATCTTGAACGTCAGCTCAGGCGAGGTGTCGGGGCTGATCTGCGAGGCGATTTCCTCGGCGGTGAAGAACTTGCCCGGTGAGGCGGAGAGCGTGGCAGCGATCTGCTTTTTCAGCACGATCACGCCCGTCGCGGCTTTCTTTCCGGCTTCGACGCCGGGTTGATGGTAGGCGTTGATGCCGACGAGCGAGGCGTAAAGGCCGACGGCGCGTTCGTAGAGCGCGATGAGCTGACCGACGGTGCGCGGAGACACGTCCTGCACGGTGACGGTGAGCGAGGAGCGGTCTTTTTCGGAGAGCGCATCGCGTGTGCCGAGGTAGAATCCTTGGAGATAATCGCCGGTCGTGATGCCGGGTTCGACTTCGAGCGAGGTCTTCGCGTCGCGATCTTTCAGGACTTCGATGAAGGTCACGAAGAAGTTGTTCACGCCCTCGCGGAGCTGTTGCACATAGGCGTGCTGGTCGGTCGAGCCTTTGTTGCCGTAAACGGCGATGCCTTGGTTGACGACGTTGCCCTTGAGATCGAATTCCTTGCCGAGCGACTCCATGACGAGCTGCTGGAGGTAGCGCGAGAAGAGGAGCAGGCGGTCCTTGTAGGGAAGCACGACCATGTCCTTCGCGCCGCGTCCGTCGGTGGCGAAATACCACGTGAGCGCGAGCAGCGCGGCGGGATTTTCCTTGGTGACGTTGCTGCGTGTGACTGCGTCGACCGCGGCGGCACCCTCCAGCATCGCCTGAATGTCGATGCCTTGGAGCGCGGCGGGCAGAAGACCCACGGCGGAAAGTTCGGAGGTGCGACCGCCGACCCAGTCCCACATCGGGAAACGCGCGAGCCAGCCTTCGTTGATCGCAGTCTGCTCGAGCTTGGAGCCTGCGCCGGTAATCGCGACGAACTGCTTCGCGTAATCGAGGCCGGCGGCTTTGAACGCGGCGGCGACTTCGAGCATGCCGTTGCGCGTCTCGACCGTGCCTCCGGATTTCGAGATCACGACGACAAGCGTTTTCGCGAGATCGCGGCGGAGTTGCGCGAGCACGTAATCGATGCCGTCGGGGTCGGTGTTGTCGACGAAGGCGACCGCGAGTTTGTCTTTGCGTGGATTGCCGAGCGCGTGGTTGACGAGCTGCGGGCCGAGCGCGGAGCCGCCGATGCCGACGACCAGCACGGTTTTGAATTTGCCTTTGGGGCTGGAGATCTCGCCGGAGTGAACCTTGGCGGCGAAGTCCTTGATCGCGGCGACCGTGGACGTGATTTCCTGCGTCAGCGCGGCGTTCGGGGCCAGTTGCGGAGCGCGCAGCCAGTAGTGACCGACCATGCGGTTTTCGTCGGGATTGGCGATGGCGCCTCTCTCGAGTTCGGCCATCGCGGAGAATGCCTCCTGAAGGCGCGGCTCCATGGACGAGAAGAAATCGTCGGGGAACGGAATGCGGCTGAGATCGAGGGCGAGCCCGAGATCGGGGTTCGGATAGAAATGGGTTTTGAAGCGATTCCAGGTCATAGGCGAAAGCGCACCGTAAAGCGTCACGGAAGAGGCGCGAAGACAAAACACCAACTGCGCCGAAAATGCGCACCGGGAAATGCGTCATGGGATTTCGAACACCCGCGCGCGTGACGGTGGTCTAGAGGTGGATGAAGCTGCGTCTCGGGATCGGTAGTTGGGCAGACCCGGAATATCGCGAGTTGCTGCGGCCGCCGCCGGACGTGAAGGCGAGCGAGCGGCTGAAGGCCTATGCGGCCCACTTTGCCCACGTGGAGGTCAACTCGACTTACTATGCGCTGCCAAGAGCGACCGCGACGGCCCGGTGGGTGAAGCAGACGCCGGAGGGCTTCACCTTCAATGTGAAGCTGCACCGCGCGTTCTCGCAGAATCCACGAAAAGCCGCGACCGAAGGTGCGTGGGCGGAGAAATTACTCGTGTGCACGAGGCCGTTGATCGAAACGAACCGATTTGGCGCATTCTTCTTGGTGATGCCGCCGTCGTTTGGGCCGGAGAATCACGCGCTCGATGAACTCGCGCCGCTCGCGAAGAAACTGCGCCCGCAGCCGCTCGCCGTGGAGCTGCGCGATCGTGCCTGGATCGAGGGCGACGCGCGCGTGCGGACGCTCGAGTTTTTCCGCGAGCATGAGCTCGTGTGGATCGCCGTCGATATGCCGCGCCTCAAATCGAGTTCACTGATGCCGGCGATCGATGAGGTCACTCATCCGCGGATCGCGTATCTGCGACTGCACGGTCGCAATCGGAAATATCTCCAGAGCGAATCGGAGGCGGAGCGCCACGCGTATGTTTACAGGCCAGCGGAGCTGCGGGGAATCTCCGATCGGGTGTTGGCTCTGGGAAAACGAGCGAAGGAAGTGCACGTGATCGCGAATAATCACGCGCACGACTACGCACCGAGAACGGCGCTGGCGTTGCAGGCGCTGCTGGGCGGAAGCCGGGAAAAGAAAAGGACGGCCGCGCGGACCGTCCCTGGAATGCCGAAGCGCTGAGCAGATGAACGGTCAGAGATACTTGTCGGTGACCGCGCCTTCCGAGGCGGTGCTGACGAGCTTCGCATATTTGGCGAGCACGCCGCGGGTCTCGCGAGGCGGACGCGGCACGTAGGCGGCAAGGCGCGCGGTGTAATCCTCGTCGGAGATGAGCACGTTGATCGTGTTCTTCACCGCATCGATCTCGATGAGGTCGCCCGTGCGCACGATTCCGATCGGGCCGCCGGTGGCCGCCTCGGGCGTGATGTGGCCGACGTCGAAACCGTGGCTGCCGCCCGAGAATCGTCCATCGGTGATGAGCGCGACGTCTTTGATCAACCCGCGACCCGCGACCGCGCTGGTGGGAGAAAGCATCTCGCGCATGCCGGGGCCGCCGACGGGGCCTTCATTGCGGATGACGACCACGTCGCCTTTGACCACATCGCCGCGGAGGATGCCCTTAAGCGCGTCTTCTTCGCCTTCGTAAACTTTGGCCGTGCCTTTGAAGTAGAGGCCTTCCTTCCCGGTGATTTTGCCCACCGCGCCGCCGGGCGCGAGGTTGCCGTGAAGCACGCGCAGGTGGGTGCTGGTCTTGATCGGATTCTCCCAGGGCCGGATGATGTCCTGCTCGGTTGGATACGCGCCGTAGGGTTTCTCGTTCTTCAACGTCTCCGCGATGGTTTCGCCGGAGACGGTGAGGCAGTCGCCGTGCAGGAGGCCGCGATCGAGCAGCATCTTCATCATCGGCCGGATGCCGCCGATGCGCACCAGGTGGCTCATGTTGTAGCGTCCAAACGGCTTGAGGTCGGCGAGCAACGGGATGCGTTCGCCGATGGTCTTGAAGTCCTCGATCGTGAGGGGGACCTCCGCGGCGTGCGCGATGGCGAGCAGGTGGAGAATCAGGTTGGTCGAGCCGCCGAGAGCGGTGCAGACCGTGATCGCGTTTTCGAAGGCCTTCCGCGTGAGGATATCGCGCGGTTTGATGCCGCGGCGGAGCATGCCCATGACGGCGGCGCCGGCGCGTTCGCAGTCGTCGCGCTTGTCTTTGCTGATCGCGAGTTGCGCGCTGCTGTGCGGCAGACTCATGCCGAGCACTTCGATGGCGCTCGCCATGGTGTTGGCGGTATACATGCCGCCGCAGGAGCCCGGGCCGGGGATCGCGGATTCCTCGACTTGTTTCAGGCCAGCGTCGTCGAGTTCGCCCTTGGCGTGTTTGCCGACGGCTTCGAAGACCGAGACGATGTCGAGCGGCTTCTTCTTGTCGCAGTCGCCGGGCAGGAAACCGGGGAGGATGGTGCCGCCGTAGATGAACACCGCCGGACGATTGAGACGCGCGATGGCGATCATCGCACCGGGCATGTTTTTGTCGCACCCGCCGATCGCGACGAGGCCGTCAAAACCCTCGGCAGCGACGGCGGTCTCGATCGAGTCGGCGATCACTTCGCGGGAGACGAGCGAGTAGCGCATGCCCTGCGTGCCCATGCTGATGCCGTCGGTGACGGTGATGGTGTTGAAGTAGACGGGCTTGCCGCCGGCGTCAGCGATGCCTTTGCGCGCGTGTTCACTCAGCTCGTTGAGATGAACGTTGCACGGAGTCATGTCGCTCGCCGACGAAGCGACTGCGATCTGCGGCTTGTGGAAGTCTTCATCCTTGAAGCCGACCGCACGAAGCATGGAGCGGGCAGGGGCGCGATCGTTGCCGTCGACCACGACGGAAGAGTGGGGGCGCGGCGTTTCGTTGGTGGGCTGGGTGCTCATTGAAAAATGGGACTCGAAGAACA
>JAEYQF010000414.1 GCA_023410155.1 Verrucomicrobiota bacterium
GTCTGCAGGTGCACGCGTTTCATCCAGTCGAGGGCCGGCGCCGGGGCGGCAGCGAGTAACGGTGCTGGTTTGTTCACCTCTTGCAGCCGACCGGGGAACGCCTGCTGCAGCTCAACTCGCTCGGCCATGGGAGTAACCTGTTCGACGGCCGCAATCTCACCAGACGGCGCCACCTGCTCGGTGTCCTGCCGACCAACGAAGACAAGCGCCAAACATGCGGCGGCAGCAAGACCTCCCGCATACGCCCAGACCGGCACACGACGACGAGGCTCGGGGAAGCCCACGACGACTTTGGACACTTCCGGTTCTGGCGCAGTCAGCGCCCCGGAGTCGGCCAGCACGGTGCATGCACGCTGCATCTGGCAATATTCGCGGTAGATCCGGCGGCGCTCGGGGTTGCGTTGCACTTCGGCTTCCAACAACGCGGCGTCGGCGGCGCTGATCTCGTGATCTACGTAGAGATTCAGCAGCTCGATAAATTTTGACTCTTTCATGGCTAGCTTGGGTCGGGTGTTACGGTCTTAAGACAAGAGGGGTCAGCCCTTGAATTTGAAATCTTCGCCGAGCTTGCTGCGGAGGCTCTCCCGAGCGCGCGCAATCCGGCTTTTGACGGTGCCTACGGAGATGCCGAGGATCTCGGCGATTTCCTCGTAGGCCATGTTCTTCACGTTGCGCAAGATCAGGATCTCGCGGTGTTTCGCACTGAGGCGATCCATGCCGCGGCTGATCCGCGAGACAAACTCCTGGGTCACAGCGATGTCGTCAGGAGTCTCGAGTTCGGCCGGGATGATCTCGGCCAGGGTTGTGGAGTTTTCGCTGCTCACCGGGGCGTCGAGTGAATCTGAAAAATCGCGCTTCCGCCGCCACCAATACCAATAGCGGTTCCGCGCCAGATTGGTCGCGATCTGGTAAAGCCAAGTCGAAAATGCCGACTCCCCGCGGAAGTTCACCAAGCCCCGGTGCGCGCGGATAAACGCATCCTGCGTAACCTCCTCCGCATCCTGCGCGTTGCGCAGGAGTTGGTGCACCATCGAGTAGATGCGGTCCCAATACCGGCTGACCATTTCATCGAAGGCGGATTGATCGCCACTCTTGAAACGGTCCACCAGCAGACGGTCTAGGGCCACTTCCTGGGCTTTGGAGGACATGCGTTCTGCTTCGGTGTGATGGGTATATTTTTGGATTGTTCCCACGATCTGAGTGCGCTGTGAGTCCCCAATTGCCTGCCTCGGGTTCACTGAATTGCAACCTCACGCGCACCAGCCAAAAACTGCTTGCCATCGCAGGAACGCAAAACCCATTTTGCTTCTTCCGCACTTCGGGGGTTGGTAGCTCAATGGTAGAGCAGCGTCCTTTTAAGTCGTTGGTTCTGGGTTCGAATCCCAGCCAACCCACCAGTGCTTGCACCACGCCCCGCAGGGCGCTATCCGTTCTTAACCGCACGCCATGAAGCGACTTGTAATTGTCGAGGACCAGACTGCCATTCGGGAAATGCTCGTCGAGATCCTCCGACTGGATGCCAATTATCAACTCGTCGGCGAGAGCGGCGATGGACAGAGCGCCCTGACGCTTTGCCTCGATGTGAAACCCGACTTGCTCGTTCTGGACGCCAAACTTCCCGGACTCAACGGCGTCGACCTGCTCCGCCGCATCAGCAAAAAGCTCCCGGACATGCGCGTTCTCGTGTTCTCGGGCCACGAAAACCCCGTTCTCATCCGGGAAATGCTCGAGGCGGGCGCGCACGGCTTCGTTGAAAAGACCGCGGGGCTCTTCGAGTTCAAGAAGGGCCTGGAAACCGTCGCCAACGGCGGCACCTATTTCGGGCCGGCAGTCGCCGCCCTCCTTCGCAACGTGGTTGCCAATCCCTCAGCGAGCAACACCTCCGATTTCCTGACCGATCGCGAACGCGAGATTCTCCAACTGGTGGCCGAAAGCCACAGCACCCGCGAGATCGCCGCCAAGCTCGGCATCAGCATCAAAACCGTCGACAACCACCGCACCAACCTGATGCGGAAACTGAATCTCCACGACGTCGCCAGCCTCACGCGCTACGCTCTCGAGGTCGGTCTCATCGAGCCCAAGAAATCGCTGTAATTGCCTTGCTCGCTCCCGGGCTTGAGCCAATTACTTCCCCACGACCTTCGCCCTCCCAATGAACAAAGTTTCGAAGCTTGTCCTTCTCGCTATCGCTGGTTCCGCGCTCATTTTCGCGGGCTGCACCAAGAAGCCGAAGCGCCCCGATCCGAGCGCCACTGTGCTCGGCCAGCAACCCGG
This sequence comes from Verrucomicrobiota bacterium, assembly GCA_023410155.1. Taxonomy (GTDB): domain Bacteria; phylum Verrucomicrobiota; class Verrucomicrobiia; order Opitutales; family Opitutaceae; genus Opitutus. The sequence continues at coordinate 2,275 of JAEYQF010000414.1, forward strand.
CGGCGGCTCGCTCACCCCCACCGATATCGGCGTCACGGCTGACCCCGACAGCGGCCTTCAACAGCGCGACGGCGTGATCGAAACCGAGGACAAGATCATCGGCCTTTTCCAGCCGGTCTATTTCGATTTCGACAAGTCCAACATCAAGGAAACCGAGCGCACCAAGCTGCAGGATGCTTCCAAGTATCTCGGCGAGCATGCGCAATATCGCATCCTCCTCGAGGGTCACGCAGATTGGCGTGGCACCGCCGAATACAACCTCGGCCTCGGCGACCGCCGCGCCAATGCCGCTCGTCAATACCTCCTCTCCATCGGCGTGCCGGCCGCGAAGATTGAAACGCTCTCCAAGGGCTCGCTCGACGCCGCGAAGAACGCCGACGACGCCACGGCCGCCAAAGATCGCCGCGCCGAGATCGTCATCCTGAAGAAGTAATCGCTTCCTCTTTCAAACGAGAAAGCCCCGGAGAAATCCGGGGCTTTCTCGTTTGGTTGCACCGCGCTCGCCGAGCTCCGTTCTAGGGATTGCGGAGTGGGTCGCGACACCGTGCGGACCGGGTCGCACCAGAGTCCGCACCGGGGCGCGCCAAAATCCGGCTCGACCCGCACCTCAGCCGCGCGCGACTCGTTCCAGGATCCGCTTCGTCGTCTCGATGCCTTTCTTCATCACATCGAGGTTAAAGCTCTCATTCGGTGCGTGCAGATTATCCTCCGGCAGGAAGAGCCCGAACATCACCGAATCCAGCCCGGTCGCCCGTTTGATGTCCGCGATGATGGGCACGCTGCCGCCCTCGCGCAGATAGATCGGCGGACGTCCCCAAACTTCGGATACAGCCGCGTCGGTCGCGCGAAACGCCCGCGCGAGCACGGGCGACTGATCCTTCGGCGTGTTGGAGCGATCCGGCGGCACCACGACGTAGGGATCGCCCTTGTGTTGATCGACGAACTCCACCTTCACGCCCGACGGCGTGCGGGCGCGAATCGCCTCCATCACAAGCTGCTTGATCTTGTCGGGCTCCTGATTCGGCACGAGGCGGCAGCTGATCTTGGCGAAGGCCTTGCTCGGGATGACCGTCTTGGTCCCCTCGCCCTGATAGCCACCGCCGACACCATTGATCTCGAGGGTCGGTTGGAAACGCACCGACTCGAACGGAGAGAATCCGGGCGTGGTGTAAAACGCCTCGATGCCGAGGAACTCCTTGTAGGCCTTCTCGTCGCCACCGAGTTTCTTGAGTTCCTCCCGCTCCCATGGGTGCACATCGAGCACCGAATCGTAGAAGCCAGGCACATTCACGCGACCCTCCGGCGTGTGCAGGGTGGCGAGAATTTCCGCGAGTGCCTGGATCGGATTGCGCAGCACGCCGCCATGCAGGCCGGAATGCAGGTCGCCCTTCGCTCCGGTCACATGCACATCGAAAAGCGCGAGACCGCGCAGGCCGGCCGTGATGACGACCTGTTGCTCGTTGGGCAGCGCGGTGTCGGAGAGGAAAACGAAGTCCGCTTCCCGGAGCTTGTCCGCATAACGCTCGAGGAACTTCGGAAAACTCGGGCTGCCCATCTCCTCCTCGCCTTCGACCAGAAACGTGATGCGCAGCGGAACGTTGGGCTGTTCTTCCAGCAGTTTCGCGACGGCCGCGATGTTCGTCATCAGCGGGCCTTTGTTGTCCGCGGCTCCCCGACCGTAAATGCGGTTGCCGATGATCGTCGGCTCGAAGGCCGGCGTTTTCCAAAGATTCAACGGGTCAGCCGGCTGCACATCGTAATGGCCGTAAATCACGACATGCGGCCACGACGGATCGCCTTTGCGCTGGGCGAATATGATCGGGTGCAGCTCCGTGTGCACCGCTTCCACTTCGAAACCGAGTGATCGCAACAGATCGCTCGTAAACTCCTGGGCTCCACGCATGCCCGCCTTGGCGGACGAGTCGGTCGAGACGCTCGCGTGGCGAATGAACTCCTTCAGCTTTTCGATCGGGTCAAACATGCCGCAGCGTGACGCAACTCGCGTTAAGCCGCCAATCGAAATGCGCCGCCAATCAGGAGCGTTTCTTGTTCTGCTCGTAGATCGGCACGACCTCCGGCATCATCGCCTCCAAATCCTGGATACGCTTGGAATCCGAAGGATGGGTGGAGAGGAAATCCTGGAGCTTGCCGCCGCCGCCACCTTTTTGCGCGGCCATTTTTTTCCAGAAAGCGATAGCGGCTCGGGGATCGTAGCCGGCTCGCGCCGCATAGATGGCCCCCATCTTGTCAGCCTCGCTCTCGTTGCCGCGCGAATGCGGCAACACCCGACCGAGCGTGGTGGCGCCCCCGTAGGCGAGTTGGAAAAGCTGCACGGTCTGCGGGCTGTAACGAGTTTCCGCGACGGCCGTGCCCAGGGCACCGACGCCTTGGATCACCATGCTCTCGGACATGCGTTCGGCGCCGTGCCGGGCGATCACGTGGGCGATCTTGTGTCCCATCACGATGGCGAGTTCGTCGTCGCTGTTGCCCGCAAGCTTGATCAGGCCGGTGTAGACGCCGACCTTGCCACCCGGAAGCGCGAACGCGTTGACCTGGTCCGACTCGAAGACCACGAACTCCCACTTCGCATTCGGCATCGCGTCGCCCACGGCCTTCGCGATGCGATCGCCGATCTTCTTGATCCGGGCATTCTGCGCGGGATCTTTGGAAACCTTCTCCTGCGAGCGGATTTCGTTGAAGGACTGTTCACCGAGCTGAAGTTCCTGGCCTTCGGAAATGAGGACCAGCGACTGTCGGCCCGTGACAGGATTCGTGTAGCAACCTGCAACGTAGAGCGCGACCGAGGCGACGAGACCGAGAGCGTAGGAACGTTTCATGGGGAGAGGGT
>JAEYQF010000043.1 GCA_023410155.1 Verrucomicrobiota bacterium
TCACTCACCCCAACGAGGTGAAGCCCGGCAACAAAATGTGGACCGGTATCGGCGCGATGAACGGCTACGTCTCCGTCGACAAATACGGCACGGTCACTGCGCGACACATCGAGCTCAACTCGGATGACGTCGTCGCGCTCGTCGCCTACCTCCAGAGCCTCAAGTAATCTCGCACATGGACGCCACGGTTAAATCCAACTTCATCGCCGAGCAGCCTAAGGCGCCGGCAAAGCCCTTCGCCCTCTGGCGCCCAAGCGCCAAGACTGGTTTCATCAGCTGGCTCACCACCGTCGATCACAAGCGGATCGGCGTGATGTATGGCCTGTTCGCCATCTTCTTTTTCCTCGTGGGCGGCTTCGAGGCGCTGCTTATCCGCCTCCAGCTGGCGGTGCCGAACAACGACGTGCTGACCGCGCATCAATACAACACGCTGTTTACGATGCACGGCACCACGATGATCTTCCTCGCCGTGATGCCCCTGGGCTCCGCGTTTTTCAACTTCATCATGCCGCTTCAAATCGGCGCACGCGACGTCGCTTTCCCGCGACTTAACGCGTTCTCCCTTTGGACGTTCGTGGCTGGCGCGATCATCATCAACATCGGCTGGTTCCTGCCCGAGGGCGCCCCGGATGGTGGCTGGTTCGGTTATGCCCCGCTCACTTCGAAGACCTACATCCCCCGGCACTCGATTGATTTCTGGGTGATGGGTCTGCAGTTGCTCGGCGTCGCTTCCATCGCGGCCGCGCTGAACTTCATCGTAACGATCATCAACATGCGGGCGCCGGGCCTCACCATGATGCGCCTGCCGGTGTTCACGTGGATGACGCTCATCACGTCGTTCCTCATCATCCTTTCGTTCCCCGCGATCACGATCGCCCTCGTCGAGCTGATGATGGACCGCCAGTTCGACACCAACTTCTTCGAAGTTTCCAATGGCGGCATGCCCATCCTTTGGCAGCACCTCTTCTGGATCTTTGGCCACCCGGAGGTTTACATCCTGATCCTGCCGGCGATGGGCATCGTCTCCGAGATTCTCCCGACCTTCGCCCGCAAGCCGCTGTTCGGTTACCCGATCGTGGTCTTCTCCGGCGCCTGCATCGGCTTCCTCGGTTTCGCAGTCTGGAGTCACCACATGTTCACCACCGGCATGGGCACGGTCGCGACGGCGGCTTTCGCGCTCGCGACGATGGCCATTGCGGTGCCAACCGGCGTGAAGATCTTCAACTGGATCGGCACCATCTGGGGCGGCCACCTGAAGATGCGCACGCCGATGATGTTCGCGCTGGGCTTCATCTGGATGTTCATGATCGGCGGTTTCTCCGGCGTCATGCACTCCGCGGCCCCCGCCGACGCGCAGCAGCAGGACAGCTATTTCGTCATCGCTCACTTCCACTACGTGCTGATTGGCGGCTCCATCTTCGCACTGCTCGCCGCCATCCACTACTGGTTCCCGCTGATGTTCGGCCGCAAGGTCTCCGAATTCTGGGGCAAGCTCTCCTTCTGGGTGATCTTCGTCGGCTTCAACGTCACGTTCTTCCCGATGCATTTCCTCGGGCTGAACGGCATGCCGCGGCGCACGTTCACCTACGACGGCAACATGGGCTGGAACTCCGCCAACCTCATCGCGACGGTCGGCGCATTTGTCCTCGGCGTGGGCATCTTTGTCTACTTCGCCGTCGTGATCTACACCTTCTTCAAGGGTGAGAAGACCGGCCGCGATCCTTGGGATGGCCGCACGCTCGAGTGGTCCATCGACACACCTCCGCGCGAATACAACTTCGCCGTGATCCCCACCGCGCATGCCCGCGACGCCTTCTGGTATGAGAAGCACCACCAGGCCGAGATCGCCAAGGAGAAGGCCGAACACGCCGCGGCCGAAGAGTCGCACGGCGGCATCCACATGCCGTTCCAGTCGATCTGGCCGCTCGTCGCCTCTGTCGGCGCATTGGTCGGCGGCATCGCCGCTTGCTATCACAACCTCGCCTGGTCGCTGGTTGGCTTGGTCATCCTGCTGGCCGGCATCTTCCTCTGGGCGCTCGAGGGTGCGGACGGTTATCACATCCACTTGGACAAGGACGGCAACGTCATCGACGAGGACGCCCACGCCAAACATTGAGCCGGTCCCCGCTCCAGCAGCTCCAACTCTGATCTCCGAATTTCGATCCCCGACAAAATGAGCAGCCACGCCGCCACGGCCTCCATCGATCATCACAACGATCCGACGACCTCGACGGGCATTCCCAATAAGAAGCTCCTGATGTGGGCGTTTCTCGCGTCAGACTGCATGTTCTTCGGGACGCTGATCTCGACGCACATGATCTACCGGCTTCACCCGCCTCCGGGTAACCCGGACCCGCGGGCGGTGTTCGACATCCCGCTGACCTCGTTCTCGACGTTCATCCTCCTGATGTCGTCGCTCATGATGGCCCTCGCGGTGAACGCGATCCAGAAGGGCAACGTCCGGTCGATGCGCTTCTCGCTCCTGACGACGATCTTCTTCGGCCTGATCTTCCTCGGCTGCCAGGTGTATGAGTTCTGGCACTTCGTTCACGACAAGAACCTGACGCTGAGCAACAGTATCCTCGGCTCTACCTTCTACACGCTCACCGGCACGCACGGTCTCCACGTGCTCATCGGCGTGATCTGGCTGACCGCGATGTATTTCTACTCGTTCACCGGCCGTGTCACCGAGAAGCAGGCGATCGATGTCGAGTCGATGGGTCTCTACTGGCACTTCGTCGACATCGTGTGGATCGTGATCTTCACGGTCGTCTACCTGCTTGAGTATCTCTGAGCCGCGCCTCCCCGCCCTCCCGCATTCATCCCTCCTTTCTTCGAAACATGAGCCAAGCCACCGCTCCCGCGCATCCCGGCGAACACCACGCCGAAGAGAGCAAGTTCTGGGTCTACGTGCAGATCGCGATGCTGCTCGCCGTCATCACCGGCGTCGAAATCGTCGCCATCGGCCTGCCCTTCTCGAAATGGATCCTCGTCACTTCCCTCGTCGTTCTCTCCGTGGTGAAGTTTCTCTTCGTCATCTTCTACTTCATGCACCTGCGGTGGGATAAGCTGTTTTGCACGATTCTCTTCGCAATCGGGCTCGTGCTTGCGGGTGGCACCGCGTGGGCCCTCATGCACCTCTTTGCCTTCGAGGACAGCAAGCCGCTCACGTCCGAAACCGCGTCCGTCGCGACTTCCCCCGAGATTCGCTTTTTCAGCTAGAGCCCTCCACACGGGTTTCCTGAACCAGACGGCGGCCTTCTTCGAGGCCGCCGTTCTTCATTGTCCGATTGCCGGCCGGACGCGCACGCACCCTCTCGGCCTGGACGGTGCAACGTCACATCACGCCCGCTCCACCGGCGCCGTATTACGACGATGTCTGCGCCTCGTGCCGCTTAGCGGCGATCGTGGCGAGCGCCGCATCGAGTGCTTCGAGATTCAGCGGCTTCGTCAAGTGGGCGACGAAACCCGCAGCCTTTGCCCGGGCGACGTCGTCCTCCATGCCATAGCCTGTCAGCGCTACTCCCATAAGCCCGTGGCGATCGCGCAGCGCCGTCATCAGCGAGTAGCCGTCGCCATCCGGCAGCCCGATGTCGGAGATCAACAGGTCGAACCGGTATTGCTCCGCCAAAAGCAACGCCTCGGCGGCGTTCGTAGCCGCATGCACCTCGTAACCCCGGCGTCGCAACACGCGCTCTACCGTTAGGCGGCTCGACTCATGGTCCTCCACCAAAAGCAGCCGCGTCACCTCCCCGGCGTTCCGGAAGTTGCCTCCCGATGCTCCATCGGCGCCCGCGCCCGGGGCGACGGCACCGTCGCTCAACGGCAATGTCACGGTAAACGTTGCGCCGAGATTTCGTCCCGGGCTCGCCACGGCGATTTTGCCGCCGTGGTATTCCACGAGCATCCGTGAGATCGCCAGTCCCAGCCCGAGTCCACCGAAGCGGTGTGCTCCGCCGACCGCATGATCCCCTTGGGAGAAGCTCTGGAAACTGCGGGCAATCTCCGCCGGCGTCATGCCCCAGCCGGTATCTGTCACCGAAATCTCGATACACTGCTCCATCCGTCGCGTCCGCACGACGATCTGGCCGCCGCGAGGCGTGAACTTCACCGCATTCTTGAGCAGATTCCAGAACACCTGCTGCAGGCGCGTCGGGTCGCCGATCACCGGTGCCGGTTCGGGGTAAAACTCCTGCACCAGCACTTGCTGCTTCTCCTGCAGTTCAGCACGCACGGTGGCGATCGCTTCGCGCACGACCGTGTGCAGATCCGTTGCTTGCATCTCGAGCGCCATCTTTCCGCGGGAGATCCGGGTCAGATCGAGCAAGTCGTCGATCAGCCGTGCCTCGAGCATCGCATTCTTCGCGATCTGCGCAAAGGCCTCCCTTGCCTCCGCCGGAAACTCCTCTCGATCCGCCGAGTCGGTCGCGATGAGCAGCACCGGATTCAGAGGCGTGCGCAGTTCATGCGATAGCGCCGCCAGGAATTCATCCTTCGCGCGTCCCGCTGCCACGGCCGCATCGCGCGCGCGAGCGATCTCCGCCTCGCTCCGCCTCCGTTCCGTGATATCGACACACGCGGCGGCCATGTAGGCTCCTGTGCCATCGCTCAGCGGGAAAACTCCGCCGCGCGCCAGCAGCCAGCGCGAAGATCCCGTGGATGCAGGCACCCGAAACTCGGCCGCAAACTCGTGGGGCTGTTGTTGAGCCTGCGACAATGCTCGCTCGACCGTCGCCCGATCCTCCGGATCCACGAGGGCCAGAAACTCCCCGATTTTGCTCAATGGCTGCGCCGCCGGGAGCTCCAGCAAAGTGTGCAACGCCTCATCGGACTCGAAGGCATCGCGCCCGGGATGCCACACAAAGGTCGCGATTGATCCTGCTTTCGCCGCCGCTTCCAATCTCCCCTTTTTCTCACCCAGTTCGCGCACCACGGTTGCGAGATGATCGTTCAATCGCTTCAGCTCGCTCTCGCGCGCGGCGAGTCGGCGCGACGTTTCCAGGAGCGAGCTGGCGACCAGGTCCGTCTCCTTGAAGCCCGTCCGCGCGCCTCCCGCGGGCTCACCGCGACCAATCGCCTCCGTGTCGGCTACGAGCATCTGCACCGCCCGCGAAATCCCGCGGCCGACCCGCAACGCCACCAGGGCCGCCGCGGCGCCGAGAATCAGCGAGACGGCGAGGCTGACCTTGAGCAGGGCCCGCGCGGAAGCGTAGAGATTCTCCGCCGGGGCTGCCGCCACAAACCTCCACCCCGAAGGCAGGGAGCGCGAGAACCCCGTGAGGCTCTTCACTCCATCGAGCGTCACCGACTCCACCACGCCGTCGGCGCGGCGCCCCATCGCCTCGGCCATCATCGCACTCACCTGCCGGCCGACGAACTGATCCCCCGACCGGGAACGCGCGACGATGAAATCATCGCGATCCACGATCGTCACCAGCCAGTCGCGCTCCGCTCCGCCCTCGGCCATCGCGCGCGAAAACACCGACGGCTTCATCGCGCAAGCGAGCGTCAGCATCCGATCGCCGCGCCTCACCGCGATTGCGACGTAGACCAGATATGCCTGCGCGATGTCTCCTAGCACGAGGTCGGAAATGAACGGTTCCCCCCGTCCCCTGGCCTCTGCGAAATCGGGATCCAGTTCGGTGCGCGGCAGCGGCTGATCGCTGCCAATCAGCGTATTCACCAGCTGCTGGCCGGTCTCGTCGATTAACACGATCCATTCATCCGGGCCCCGCACCACATCGCTCGCCTGCGCCCTGAATCCCGCCCAATGCCCGCGCTGCAAATTGCCTGACACCGAAAGTCCCTGCAGCAGCGCGATGCGCTTCCGCAGCTCGCCCTCGACGATCAAAGCCGTCGATCGCGCCGCGCCGCTCAGATGCCGCTCCAGCGTGCGGCGCTCGTTCTGATATCCTTGGCGAATCAGCCAGCCCACGAGCAAAGCCGCGCTTCCCAATACCGCCGCCACCACCAACGTCAGACGTCCGGGCACGGACCGGAAGAAAAATGAAAACGCGTTGCGCAGCACCGGGCGCAGCGTGGATTTCGGGAACATGACTGGCGAGCGCGGAAACACGCAAGATGGAGTAGGAAGCGCTCCTGACAGCGGCGACCGCGAGGGATGCCCCCTTGAGCCTCCCGCTCGCCGAAACAGGCGACGATTCAGTGGATTCCCACCGGGAAATCCGCCAAGTTCGGCGCGATGATCGAATGGCGCCATTGGCACAATGAACCCTACCTGATCGGCGGAATCGTTCTCCTTGGCTGGCTCTGGGCCATCCTTGCCGGACCGCTGCGCCAACGCCTCGCGCCCAACGCGCCCTTTCCCCGCCATCACGCCTGGCGGTTCTACTCTGCTCTCGTGGTCTTCTACCTCGCCGTAGGCTCACCGCTCGATCAGATCGGCGAACGCTTCCTCTTCAGCGCGCACATGCTCCAGCACCAGATCCTCACGTATCTGGTGCCAGTGCTCTTCCTCCCCGGCGTGCCATCTTGGATGATCGATCCGTTGCTCACGCCGCGGCACCGGCAGCGGGTGCTCCGCGTCCTCCTCCACCCGATCATCTGTGTTCTGACTTATGCGCTGGTCATATCCGTGTGGCACATGCCCACGCTCTACGAATGGGCGCTGCAGGATAAAATCGTGCACGTCATCGAGCACGTCATGTTCTTCGGTGCAGCGCTGCTCTTCTGGTGGCCGATGCTGAGCCCGTCCCGCGTGCTGCCGCCCATCTCGCACGGCAGCCAGATGCTCTACTTCTTCCTCAGCGTGATCACGATGACACCGCTCTTCGCCTACATCGCATTTTCGCACGACATCCTGTATCCAACTTATGAATTCGCGCCCCGCGTCATCGCCAACTTCTCGGCCAAGGACGACCAACTTCTCGCCGGCGTGAGCATGCAGCTGATGAGTGTGGCGGTGGCGGTCACGGCCTTCGGGGTAGCCTTCTTTCGCTGGTCGCGTATCGACCACACCGGCCCCGCCGCCCGCGTTCGGCGCTAGAACCGATCCCGAGTCGCGACCGCTTTTCTATCGTGCCGCGATCCCATGCGGCTGGTCGTGGTCGCAAACAGCGGCCGTTTCGCGGAGAGGCGAAACGGCCGGGAAGAACAACATCCTCCGCGTGGTCGCGGCAGGACAGAAACGAACAATCAGGCCGTGGCCGCGCCGAGGAGGTCCTCGATCGAATCGGACTCGGTGTTGATATCGGCGAAGAGCCAGGTGGAGAGGTAGCGCTCGCTGCTGGAGGGGATGATCGCAACGATCTGCTTACCCTTGTTTTCCGGCCGCTTGGCCAGTTGCAGCGCAGCCCACACGGCGGCGCCGGAGGAAATGCCGACCGGGATGCCGTCGAGTTGGTTCACCTGCTTCGAGATCGGACCGGAGTCGGTCTCCTTCACGCGGATGACCTCGTCGTAAACCTTGGTGTTGAGCACGGGCGGCACGAAGCCGGCGCCGATGCCTTGCAGCTTGTGGGGGCCGGGCTGGCCGCCGGAGAGGACGGGCGAGGCGTCGGGCTCGACCGCGACGATCTTCACGGCGGGCTTCTTGGCTTTCAGCACTTCGCCGACACCGGTGATGGTGCCGCCGGTGCCGATGCCAGAGACCACGATGTCGACCTGGCCATCGGTGTCGTTCCAGATCTCCTCGGCGGTGGTCTTGCGGTGAATCGCGGGATTGGCCGGATTGGCAAATTGCTGGAGAATGACGGCATTCGGGATCTTCGCCTGGAGTTCTTCGGCCTTGGCGATGGCGCCCTTCATGCCCTTGGCGCCTTCGGTGAGGACGAGGCGGGCTCCGAGGATCTTGAGCAGCTTGCGGCGCTCGACGCTCATCGTCTCGGGCATGGTGAGGATGAGCTTGAGCCCCTTGGCCGCGGCGACGAAAGCGAGTGCGATGCCCGTATTACCGGAGGTCGGCTCGATGAGCACCGTGTCCTTGGTGATTTTTCCGGACTTCAGCGCATCGTCGATCATGGCGTAGCCGATGCGGTCTTTCACGCTCGAGAGCGGGTTGAAGAACTCAAGCTTGAGCAGGACCTCCGCTTGAGCGCCATGCGCAGCCGCGGTGCGGTTGAGGCGGACGAGGGGCGTGTTACCGATGGTGTCGGTGATGTCGTTATGGATCTTGGCCATGGTTTTGTGGGTTGTTGGAAGAAAGGATCAGCGCGAGGTGGGAAAACGCCGGCCTAATGTGTGGCATAACGGTGCGCGCGCAACGCGGCAGATAAGACACTTCCGTTGGATTTTCCACTCGGCGAGCGGCGCGGCACACCCTTAGCTCGGGCGCGATGACCTGGCAGATCGCCCTCGTCTTTGTGTTGTTGGTGGCGACGCTCGCGAGCTTCATTCGGGAGAAATATCCCCCGGATGTGGTGGCGCTGGCGTTGTTCGTCGTGCTGATCGCGACCGGGCTCCTGCCCGCGGGCCGGGCATTCTCCGTCTTTGCGAACCCCGCGCCCATCACGGTCGCGGCGATGTTTGTATTGAGCGCGGGCCTCGTGAAATGTGGCGCGATCGATCGCTTCGTGCATCTGCTGGAAGGGTCGTCGCGCTGGTATTACGGCATTGTCGTGCTGCTGCTGGTCGTGCTGGTCGCGACACTCTCGGCCTTCGTGAACAACACCCCGGTCGTGGTGGTGTTCATCCCGGTGGTGCTCAATCTGGCGCGGCGCATGCAGCTCTCGCCCTCGAAGCTGCTCATCCCCCTCTCCTACGCTGCGGTG
>JAEYQF010000052.1 GCA_023410155.1 Verrucomicrobiota bacterium
CCCTGCGCCCTGGGGCTCGCGACTCCCGTTTCAATCGTGACCGGCATCGGACGCGGCGCCCAGGCCGGCGTGCTCGTGAAGGACGCCGCCGCGCTCGAGCGACTCGCGAGCGCGACCACGCTATTGATCGACAAGACCGGCACGCTCACCGAGGGAAAACCGCGCGTGTTGGCCGTGATCACCGACACCGATTCGACCTCGGAGAACCAGATCCTCGCCCTCGCCGCCGCGGTCGAATCCGCGAGCGAACACCCGCTCGCCCGCGCCATCGTGAACGCCGCGCTCGAGCGAAATCTCAGCGTTCCTCCTGCAACCGGCTTCTCCGCCGAACCAGGGTTCGGCGTGCGCGCCATGGTGAACGGGCGTCAGGTCTCCGTGCACCGCGCGCCTCGCGAAAGCGATGCCGGCGCCCCCGGCTCGACGCTCGTCACCGTGAGCATCGACGAACAACCCTTCGGCGCGATTACGCTCGCCGATGCCGTCAAGGCCACGACGCCCGCCGCGGTGCGCGATCTCCAACAACTCGGCTTGCACGTCGTGATGGTGACTGGCGACCGTGAGTCCACGGCACGCTCCGTCGCCGAGGCACTGAAGCTTGACGGTTTTCACGCCGGCGTGACGCCTGCGCGCAAACAGGAGCTCGTGCGCGAATACCAGTCGCGCGGCGAGCGCGTCGTGTTTGCCGGAGATGGCCTCAACGATGCGCCTGCCCTTGCCGCCGCCGATGTCGGTATCGCGATGGGCACCGGCACCGATGTCGCGATGCATACCGCCGGCCTCGTCCTGGTGAAGGGCGACTTGGGAGCCCTCGTGCGCGCGGTGCGCCTGAGCCGTGCGACGCTGCGCAACATCAAACAAAATCTGTTCCTCGCCTTTGTTTACAACGGCCTCGGCATTCCCGTCGCCGCAGGGATGTTCTATCCGCTCACGGGTTGGCTGCTGCATCCGATGCTCGCGAGCGTGGCGATGAGTTTGAGTTCGATCAGCGTCGTCGCCAACGCGCTACGTCTCCGGCACGCCCGGCTCTAGTCCCGGCTCGGGCCGCCCTGGGGCGCGGCTCGTGCCGTTTGTTGTCGCGACCCGGGACGCACACGGGCTCGACTCAATCCACAATCGGGCGCGGTCCATCCGCATGTCCGAAAGGCAGGACGCCGCGATTTGAGAAATGAAAAACAAAACACCCCGCGGCCGAAGCGCGCGGGGTGTTTTCAGAACGCGGTGGAGCGGGGCTTCTCAGCTCAGGCGAGCGTTTCCGGTGCCCAGCCGCGGCGGTAGGTGGGATAAAGCAGCTTGTCGGCCTCAGCGTCACCTGTGGTCATCGCCTCCGCGTTCCAGTTTAGCTTCTTGCCCACGAGGATCGCGAGCGTGCCGAGGCAGACGGTCTCGGTAAACGGCACGGAATACTCGAAGTTGGAACCAGCACCTTGCGGATCGTTGGCGCGGATGGCGGCGGTCCACTCCGTGTGCGGATTGGCGTTGGGCACGCGGGGGATCGTCTTCGGCGGGAACTTGGGCGCGAGCTTGCGGTGCAGCTCCTCGGGCACGATGCGCGGGCTGTTGCAGTAGTCGTTGCCGTCGTAGACGACCGCCTCGCTGCCGATGATGAGCTGGCCACCTTGGGCGAGCTGCCGGCTGGCTTCCATGCGGGCCGGCTTCTCGGGTTTGAGGCCGCCTTCATACCAGGTGAGTTTCACCGGCGGGAGGTTGCCGCGGGCGGGGAATTGATACTCAACGATCGCGGAGTTCGGGAACGCGATGTCGCTCGCGCCTTCGATGCGCTTGAGCTCGACGCTGGTCGGCGCACCAAGCTTCAGCACCGAATAGGAAGCGTCCATCAGGTGGCAGGCCATGTCGCCCAGGGCTCCGCAGCCATAGTCTTTGAATCCGCGCCACTTGAAGGGATGGATCTCGCTGCTGTAGGGGCGCATCTCCGCGCGACCGATGAAGGATTCCCAATCGATCGGGCGCGGCATCGTTTCCTCCTTGGGCCACTCGCTCATGCCCTGCGGCCAGACGGGGCGGTTGGTCCAGACCTCGACGTCACGCACTTCGCCGAGGAGGCCGGCATTGAACCACTCGGTGACGAGGCGAATGCCTTCGCCGGCGTGGCCTTGATTGCCCATCTGCGTGACGACGCCGTTGAGCCGGGCGAGTCGGAGCAGTTCGCGCGCTTCGCCGACGGTCTGCGTGAGCGGCTTCTGCACGTAGACGTGCTTGCCCATCATGATCGCCATGTAGGTGGGCAGGAAATGCATGTGATCGGGAGTGGAAACGACGACCGCGTCGATCTGGTCATCCATCTCCAGGAGCATCTTCCGAAAATCGGTGTAGAGCTTCGCGTTGGGGAACTCCGCCTTCAGCTTCGACATGTTCGACGGGCCCGGCTCGCGGACGCCGTTGTTGTTCACCATCTCGGGCCAGCCCTCGAGGTCCACGTCGCAGAGCGCGACCACATCCTCATCCCGGTGGGCCATGATATCGCTGAAGCCTTTTCCGCCGCAGCCGATTTGCGCGATGCGGATTTTGGCGCCAGGCGCGATGGGGCGCGGCTTGCGCGGATTGCGCTGCAAGCTCACGCAGCCAGAGAATCCGAGCAGGGCCGCAGCCACCGCGGAGAACTTGAGGAAGTCGCGACGATCGAGAGTCAGATGATTAGGCATTTGGGGTAGGATGAAACGGCTCGTGCGCTGCTAGACGCACCCACGCTGCCACGGTTGCGGAGAGTTATGCAATCGCACGTTGGAGTGAAAGAATCCCGATTGCACGACCCGGCAAGACCCCGGGAGGAAGGCGGCTGCCTTGACATCTCGCGCCCGGACGAGACGTTCGGCGCGTGCAACGCTTCCGAAATCTCCTGGCAATCGCGCTGGTCGCCCTGTGGCTGCCGGCGACGCTGCATTGCCAGTTGGAGGCCGCCGGGGTGGACGAACTTTTCGCGTGCGAAGTCGACCACTGCAAATCCGACGCCGAGCCGCCGCGCGACACGTGCGATGTGGTCGAGAGCTCCTGGATCAAGCTCAACGCGCCCTCCGTTCTGCTGGCCGCGCCAAGCTTCTGCCGGTGCATCCGCTGCTTCCTGCTTCAGCCACCGGAGCTGCCGATGGATGCGCTGCCCGGGATCAACGAGGCCGTGCAAGCACCGGCCGAGCTGACCCATTCGTGGCACTTCCTCGCGCGCACGGCGCCGCCGGCGCGCGCACCTTCCGCCGCTTCCTGACCCGGACTCCTGCGCGAGTCCGCTGAGTTCCCGCTCTGCGCCGCCATCGCGGTGCGGGCGTTTCCTCCCTCCCACGCGTGTGCATGCACGCGAACTCACGTCATGAAGCTGTTCCTGTTTTTCTCTACTCTTCTCCTTTCGTCGGCCGCCCTCGCGACTGACCCCACAGGACCGACCACGGTCTCGGTCCGAACTCTGCTCGACGAGATTGTCGCGCAACATCCTGAAGCACGTTTCTACGAGGCTGAGCTCGACGCTGCGCGAGCGGCGGCCCGCGCGGCCGGTAGCCGGGCCGATCCGGAGCTCGCGCTCGAAGCCGGGCGGAAACGCGTGCGCGACATCGGCGGCGGCCTCGCCGGCGAGGGCAACGCGTGGTCGGTCTCACTCGTGCAGACTTTCGAATGGCCGGGTCGACTCGCGTTGCGCAAAGCCATCGCCAACGGAGACGTCAGCCTCGCCGAATTGGGCCTCGCACGGTTTCGCGCCGCCCTCGAGGTGCGCGCTCTTTCGCTTGCGCTGGGCCTCAGCGCAGCGCGGCAGAAAGCCTCCGCCACCGCGGAAGTGGCAGAGCGGTTTCGCGAGTTGAGGGAGACGTTCCTCGCGCGCGACCCCGCCGGGCTCACTCCCCTGCTCGAGACGCGCGTCATCGAAGCGCAGGAACTCGCGCTGCAGCGACGCGCCACCGAGGCCGCTCTGGCCGCCTCCACCGCACTCGCCGAGCTCAACCAGCTGCGCGGCACCCCACTCGCCGCCTCCGCGGATGTGGCCGCACCCGCGATCGCGTTTCGCGCGGCGCCGCCGTTCGATGCGCTCCTCCGCGACGCGCAGGAAAACCACTTCGACTTTCGCGCACGCCAGCTCGAACTCGCGCAACACGAAAACCTGGTGCGTCTCGCGCGCCATGAGCGGAAACCGGCGTTCGCGGTCGGGCCTTACGTGTCGCGCGAGGATGCGGGCGAACGAGAGACCACCGTGGGACTGACCCTTTCGCTGCCGCTCCCGCTTTCCGGTTCGCGGCGCGCCGGCACAGATGCAGCCGAGGCACGCCGCCGTCAGGCTGAAGCGGCCGTGCACCTCGCCGAGCGCGAACTCGAGCGCGAGGTTTTCTCGGCGGCGCAGGCCTTCGAGGCGAAACGCATGGAAATCGAGCGCTGGGCACCCGATTCAGTCGCGCGCTTCCGCGAGGCCGCCGCCCTGGCCGATCAGCACTACCGGCTCGGAGCCGTGCCCCTCGCCACCTATGTCGAGTTGCAGTCCGCCTACCTTGAAGCGGTCGACGCTCTGCTCGACACCCAGCGCGAAGCCCTCGATGCCGCACTCCGGCTGCAACTGCTCACCGGGACAAACCAACCTTTCGTCCTCGCCGCGCCATGAAGCCTCTCCTGTTCCTCTCCCTCTTCGGAATCGTCGTGATCGCAAGCGCGGGCTGTTCCGATTCTCGCGCGACGAGCGTGGCATCGACGAGCGACGCCCCCGCGTGCACCTACAAGACCTCTCACGGTCTTCGACTGAACGCCGCCGCCACGCGGTTTGCCGGAGTGCAGATCGCCCCGTTCGAGGGCACCCTCCCCACCGAAGCGTTGCTGCGCACCGCCCGGGGCGTGTTCATCTACGTGGAAAACGACGGCTGGCTGCTCCGCACGCCCGTCACCCTCGATCGTCACCAGCAAGTCGAGTCCGGTGTCTACGAAGGCGATCGCGTCGTCATCGCCGGCGCTCGCGCTCTCTGGCTGGCCGAGTTGCAAGCGGTGAACGGAGGCGTCGGCTGCGCCGACGGACATTGATGCTCGAGCGACTCATCGACCTATCGCTGCGCCACCGCGCCGCGGTTGCGTTTTGCGCGGTGCTGCTGATCGCCGCGGGCCTGTGGTCCGCCGCCCGCATCCCGATCGATGCGATGCCCGACATCACCAGCCCGCAGGTGCAGCTCAACACCGCCGTGCCCGCGCTCGCGCCTGAAGAAATAGAGAGCACGGTCACGCGCCCCATCGAGCTCGCGATGTCGGGCTTGCCCGGGATGGTCGAGCTGCGCTCCCTGTCGAAGTTCGGCCTCTCGCAGGTCACGATGACATTCGGCGACGACGCAGATCTCTACCGCCTCCGTCAGCTCGTCACCGAACGGCTTGCCGAGGTCCGCCAGCAACTCCCCGCCGGTCTGTCGCCCACGCTCGCTCCGATCAGCACCGGGCTCGGCGAAATCCTCTACTACACGCTGCGTTATCGAGACGACGCGCCCGACAAGCCGGCCGATCGCGCCGAGCAACTGCGCGAGCTGAGGCGTATCCACGATTTCATTGTGAAACCGCTCCTTCGCGCGACGCCCGGACTCGCGGAGGTCAATGCGATCGGGGGCTACGAGCACCAGGTCGTGGTCCAGCCGGATCCGGCGAAACTCTCCGCCGCCGGCGTAAGTTTCACCCAACTTTGCGATGTGCTTCGCGCGAGCACGGAAAACACGGGCGGTGGCGTGCTCGAGCTCGGTGGCGAGGCAGTCGTCGTGCGTGCAGACACGCGTGTGCGCAACCTCGACGAAATCGCCGCCCTACCCGTCAAGTTCGGCGGCGGCGCCCAGCCGATCCTCGTGCGCGACCTCGCGTCGGTCGCACTCGGCTCCGCGGTGCGCACGGGAGCCTCGACCGAGGACGGGCAGGAAACCGTCACCGGAGCCGCCATCATGCTTGCGGGCGAGAATGGCCGGGCCGTCGCCCGGGCGGCCGCCGAGAGGCTGGAGCAAATCCGAGACAAGCTGCCGGCCGGCGTCGAACTTCGCATCGTCTACAACCGCTCCGATCTGGTGCACGCCACCATTCGCACGGTGGAGACCAACCTCCTCGAAGGCGCCGTGCTCGTGGCCGCCGTGTTGTTGCTCTTTCTCGGACACTGGCGCGCCGCGTTGCTCGTGAGCCTCGCGATCCCGCTGTCATTTCTCTTTCTGCTCACAGGCCTAGCGCAGACGAAACTCTCCGCCAACCTCATGAGTCTGGGCGCGATCGACTTTGGGCTGATCGTCGATGGCGCCATCGTGATGGTGGAAAACATCCTGCGCCACCTCGGCGTCCGCCAGCACGCGCTCGGCCGCGAACTCGACTCCGCCGAACGACTCGAGGTCGTGCGCCGCGCCTCACGCGAGGTCGTTCGCCCGATGTTCTTCGGTGTGCTGATCATCACGCTCGTTTACGTGCCGATCCTCGCGCTCGGCGGCATCGAGGGGAAACTTTTCCGGCCGATGGCGACAGCGGTGATCCTCGCGCTCCTCGGCTCACTCGCCCTCTCGCTCACGTTGATGCCCGCGCTTTCGTCCGGATGGCTGCGCGGCCGGATCAACGAAACCGACAACGTTCTCGTGCGCGCCGTCAAAGGACTCTACACGCCGATTCTCGCCCTGGCCTTCCGCCTGCGCTGGCTCGTCATCGGAGGGGCGGCCGCGGTGTTTGGACTCTCGGTCTGGCTCTTTGGCCAGTTGGGCGCCGAGTTCGTGCCCCAGCTCGATGAGGGCTCAGTATCCATCCAGATGATACGCGGAAACAGCGTCGCCCTTTCCGACTCGCTCGTCCTGCAGCGCCGCTCGGAACAGCTGCTGCTGGAGAAGTTCCCCGAGATCAGCCACACCTTCTCGCGGATCGGCACCGCAGAGATCGCCACCGATCCGATGGGCCCCAATGTCGCCGACACTTACGTGTTCTTCCATCCGCGTGAACAGTGGCGGGAGATCGGCGGTCGACGCGCCACGAAGGCCGATCTGGTCGAACTCATGCGCCAGGAACTCGTCTCCACCGTGCCGGGCCAGACGTATCTGTTCACGCAGCCGATCCAGCTTCGCTTCAATGAGATCATGGCAGGTGCGCGTGCTGATCTCTCGCTGAAAATCTACGGTGACGATTTTGCCGAGCTGGAGCACTTGGCGGCCGACGCCCGGGAGGTGCTTCGCTCGATTCCCGGCGGCGGCGACGTCGAGTTTGAGTCGCTCGGCCGCGTGCCGATGCTGGAGATCACCCCCCGGCGGGATGCCCTCCAGCGCCTCGGCCTTCACGCCGACGAAATCAACTCCGTGGTCGAAACCGCCCTCGCCGGGCAGGAGGCGGGCGCGTTGATCGAGGGCAATCGCCGCACGGACATCGTGGTGCGCCTCCCGGAAGAGCGCCGCCTCGACCTCGCCGGGCTCGCCGAGCTGCCGGTGACGACCGGGCACGCTCAGGTCCCGCTCTCACGCCTGACCAACCTCGAAATCGTCGACCGCGTCGGCAGCATCACACGCGAAAACGCGCAGCGCCGGGTCGCCATTCTCGTCAACGTCCGCGGCCGCGACACCGACAGCTTCGTCCGGGAGGCGCAGCAGCGCCTGCGCGACCAGCTCCCACTGCCGCCGGGTTACACCTTCGAATTCGGGGGTCAGTTCGAGAATCTGCAAGCAGCCCGGGCGCGCCTCGCGATCGTCGTCCCCGCGACCCTGCTGCTGATCTTCGGGCTCATCTACCTGAGCTTCCGCAGCGCACGCCAGGCGGCCCTGATCTTTGTCTCCGTGCCGCTCGCCACGACGGGCGGTGTATTCGCTCTTTGGTTACGCGGCATGCCGTTCACCGTCTCGGCGGGCATCGGCTTCATCGCGCTCTCCGGTATCGCTGTGCTCAACGGCATCATGCTCATCAGCTTCATCAATCAACTTCGCGCCTCCGGCCGCACGGTGCGCGATGCCTGTGTCGAGGGCACGCTCACGCGGCTCCGCCCCAAGCTCATGACGGCGCTGGTCGCGTCACTGGGTTTCGTCCCCATGGCGTTGTCCACGAGTGCCGGCGCCGAAGTGCAGCGCCCCCTCGCCACCGTGGTGATCGGCGGCGTGATCACCTCGACCTTCCTCACCCTCGTCGTGCTGCCGGTGCTCTACGACTGGATCGAACGCCGGCGCCCCCTCTCCTCCTCAAGAATACGCTCCTCTCCGTCCTCGTCTTGCTCGCCCTCACCTCGTTGGCGAGCGCTGCCACCGCGGGTCCCCGCGGCGGACGCGTGCTTCACACCGAACCGCAGAAAGCTGAGTTCTTCGTGACCGCTGAACGCCGCGCCGAGATCACGTTCCTCGACTCGGCTCTAAAACCCGCCACACCGGGCTCACAGGTTGTGAGCGCCATCGCTGAGATTCCCGGCCAGCGCACAGTCGTGGAGTTCGATCGCACCGAGAGCGGCTTCGTTTCACGGGAAGTCTTGCCCGAAAGCGCTGCGCCCTATCGCGTCGTCGTGCAGATCCGCCGCGCGCCCGGCGAAAAGCCGTCCAATCACCGCATCGAGTTGAACCTCACCCAGTGCGGCGAGTGCGGCTACTTGGAATACGCCTGCACCTGCGAAGGGCATTGAGGCGCAAGCGACCCGCGCGAAGGAGTTTGGCTCTGCGCCAAGCCCCCCGATCCGCATCTGGGCGCGATCTGGAGCGCACCTGGTCGCAACGTGGTCCGAACCGTGTCGCGACTCGGTGCGCACTCGGTCCCGACCCGGTGCGGAATGGGGTGCGTCGTGGTTTGCGTTCGGGCGTGAGTCGTTCACGCTTGACCCCTTCTTCAAAACTGCGCTTCGCATGAGCATCCCTGTCACTGTCCTCACCGGCTTTCTCGGCGCCGGGAAAACCACGCTTCTCAACCGCATCCTCTCCGAGCAGCACGGCAAGAAACTCGCCGTGATCGAGAACGAGTTCGGCGAAGTCGGCGTGGACAACCAGCTCGTCGTGACGAGCGATGAGGAGTTGTTCGAGATGAACAACGGCTGCATCTGCTGCACCGTGCGCGGCGACTTGATCCGCGTGCTCGGCCGCCTGCTCAAGCGGAAGGACAAGCTCGACGGCATCCTCATCGAGACCACCGGCCTCGCGAATCCTGCGCCCGTCGCGCAGACGTTTTTCACCGACGACGAGATGCGGAGCAACTTCCGCCTCGATGCCATCGTGACGGTCGTCGATGCGAAACATGTGCTTCAGCACCTCGATCAGGAGGACGAGTCGATCAAGCAGGTCGCGTTTGCTGATGTGATCGTCCTCAACAAGACCGATCTCGTCACGACGGCCGAGCTCGATGCGCTCGAGGCGCGTATCCGAAAAATCAATGTGGTCGCGAAGATTCACCGCGCGAAGAACTGCGATGTCCCGCTCGATCGCGTGCTCGACGTCGGCGGCTTTAATCTCTCGCGCGCGACGGAGGTCGATCCGCAGTTCATGGAGACAGAGTATCCGTTCGAGTGGGCGGGCGCCTACGAGTTGAAGGCCGGCACCTACGAGCTCTGCATCGGCCACCACGATCACGGCGATCACGACCATGGCCACGAAGACCACGCGCATGAGCACGATCACGTGTGCGGACCCGAGTGCGGCCACGATCACAACGAACTGGACGTCGTGGTGATGCCGTTGAAGTCACTCGACGAAAAGGACCTCGCCGCCGCGATCCAGGCTGCCGTCGTAACGTTTTCCGATTGGGAAAAACTCACGCAGCCGGGCGAAGAGATCACCACGGGGGCGACGCTCCACCGGCTCAAGTTGCACAACGAGCATGGACACTTCCCCGTCACAATCCCGAGCGACGGGAAGTATCTGCTCTTCACGGCGCACGATGTGCCGACGCATCTCTACGCGCCTGCAGCTGGCGGCACCGACAAGCCACTGGTGAAGTATTCGTGGGACCGCACGTTTCGACACACGCACGAGCACAATGACGAAGTCGGCTCGATCGGCATCAGCGAGCCGGGCGACCTCGATGGCAAGCGGCTCAACGACTGGATCAGCGAGCTGCTGCGCGTCAAAGGTGGCGACATCTACCGCATGAAGGGCGTGCTCGCGGTCAAGGGCGCGAACAAGCGTCTCGTGTTTCAAGGCGTGCACATGCTCTTTGACGCGAAGTTCGACCGCGAGTGGGGCTCCGACCCGCGTCAGAATACGCTCGTCTTCATTGGCAAGAATCTGGATCGCGCCGCACTGACGGAAGCGTTCAAGAGCTGCCTGGCGTGAGGCCGACAGCACGGCCCGGCCTCACTCGCGCAGGTCGGCCGTCCGTATCCGCCACGCCGCCAGCGGAGCCACGCCGTTGACCGGCGCATCCAAATAAAAATAGGCGACGGCTGATACGTCGTCGCTGCGGTAGAAGTTCACCCAGCCATCGGGCAAATTCGCTTCGTCGAGCGGACGTGTCTCCCGCGGCTCATAGAGGTGGCGAAGCTTGCCATTGGCATCGAGCGTCACCGGGATCAGAGGCGCACCCGCTCGTTGGAGCCGGGCCACCTGATCTCGCATGCCCCCTCCGATCTGCTGAAGCGTCACCCGGCAACCCGTTTGGAAGAAGATCGGATCGGGCACGTGGAAGCGGTAAAAGGTCCATTGCTTCTTCGCCTCGTCGGCGATGAGGCAGCCGGCATGCGGGCCGGCATACGTGCCCTGCCCCCATCCGGTGCCGATGTAGTCCTCGGTGCCTGTTCCGGCGAGCGTCGGCAGCGTCAAGTCGTCATCGAGGAAAATCTTCACCTCACCCTCGCCCCACCAGGTGTCCCCGTAGCGAGGATCAGCCTGCACAC